>JBEQCC010000137.1:0-6586 GCA_041639455.1 Pelosinus sp.
GACTCTCAAGTTTGTTCCCTTTATCTTTGTAATTATTTGTGTTCAATTTTCGAGTATCATTATTCATTAATATATCAAATGTGTAAATCAGAGGGGAAACTGAAGCTCGTATTAGACCATCCCTATGTTCAAATAATTTGCTTAAAAATTGAGTTGCATGCATACGTACAATGCAACAATAAAATAAAATTTTAAGCTGTAAGTGTTTTTGATTATATAATACATTATGAACACAACCAAAGCACCAGCTACAAATAAACTGGCCTCATGACCAATACTGCGTATCATTTCCCAATTCGCACCCAGCATCATGCCTGCATAAATAAGCGCAATGGTCCACGGTACAGATCCTAAAATAGTATACACTATAAATTTAATAAAATGAACCCTCGCAAAGCCTGCAGGTAAAGAAATAAAGGTACGAATCACCGGCAGCAGGCGAGCCAGCAATACCGCAAGCAGTCCATAGCGGTCAAACCATTTTTGAGCCATGGCTACTTTCGCTTCAGATACAAAAAAATACTTGCCATACCTTGTAATAAAAGGTGGTCCTCCGTAATAGCCGATCAAGTAGGATACAATCGATCCTGCCAGTCCACCTGCCACACCTGCTATTACAGCTATATTGAAATCCATCCTGCCTGAAAAGACAAGATAACCAGCGAAACCAAAGATCAGTTCACTGGGAATGGGTACATTCGCACTTTCTAAAGCCATACCAATGAAGACAGCAGGATACCCCCATGTCCCAATTAAGTGAATTACATATTGAAAAATAGTTTCCATAATTCCCCCAAGAAATAAATTATATCACACCTACCCAATTAATATAGTGTGAATCTGAAAATTACTTACTATACACTACATAGAAATTTTATTCCTTTTAGAAGAATTTTGCAAACAATAGTAATAAAAAACGACAAAAAAGTAATGTCATTACAAACAATATCGAAACAACCTTTTCGCAAAAAGGAGATTGCTTCACTAGCATTCGATAATGACATTTTTAATACATTGTTAGGAACAAAAGGGTTGCGCCGTTCATTTGTTGAATTGACAATAGGCGGCATAGCCTCTGCCGGGCTTAACATTGGATCAACCAATAGCAATCGTTCATTGATTGTTAGTAATAGGGTCGCATGCCTTATTCATTGAATTTCCATATAAAACTCCTACCTTTACTTATCATTCCTATTCTTATTATGACGAATAGACACGATCTTAACAATTGTACCGTGAAGTAATCCATCCCATTTTACTTACATTATGAAAGGAAATAATCTGATGCTTGATCAACCCGATTAGAAAATACTGCAATTTCTACAAAACAACTCTCACATGCAATGGCAGGAAATCGGCAAAGTGGTGCATTTAACGGGTCAAGCAGTAGCTGGCTCGTATAAAAAGGCTGCAGGATATGGAAATCATCAAAGATTTTACAATCACACTGAACCAGGAAAAGCTTGGCAAGCCCCTGCTGGCTTTTGTTAGAAAACTATCTCTTTTTACTTGCCACTTGCTTGTCCAGTATATGTGAATCGCTTCACTGTCCGTCCCTCAAACTCCACCATTTCATTAAACATTGCTAAGGGCCGTATCCACATTCCCTGTTTTCCATATAGGGCTTGATATACCACATAATCTTCTTGTGTTTCACTATGTTTTGCAATCATAAGCACCTCATAGAAATTACCTTTAAAATGTTGATATGTACCAGTTGTAATCATCGATATCCTCCTGCTTATTAGGCTATGTATCTGCTTATTATTTTATCATAGTTGTTATACAATACAACTAAGCCGTTTACAAAAGAAAATGCCTACAAGATCCTATGAATCTAGTAAGCTGCAGAATTTAGGTTATCCTATATAAGAATATGGTTACTTTGCATTTTTTGCATAACGTTGGGGTTTATAATTTCTTGCGTATTCTTCTAAAAGATTTTCTAATTGCTTGAATGCTTCTTCATCATAGCTATTGTTGTTATTTTCTTGCAACAATCTGATGAGAAACTCCACTTTTTCATGGAACTCCACCATTAGTACCCTCCTAATAAGAACATATTAACCAATACGGAATTAAAATGAGTTTCCCTGCCGCTATTAATCACTTGAAAAGCTTCCTTTTGGGTCATTGCTTTACGATAGGTTCGATCTGAGGTAAGAGCCTCATATACATCCGTAATACTTAAGATCTGTGCAATCAATGGTATTTCATTCCCTGATTTGCCACTGGGATAACCATTTCCATCAAATTTTTCATGATGACAGCAAACAGCTTCTGCTATGTCTTGCAATGGATGTATCTGGTTTAATATTACAAAACCATACCGAGAATGCTTTTGCATAATCTCAAATTCAGTCTTAGTTAATTTTTCAGGTTTGTTTAAAATTTGCCGTGGAATTTTTATTTTTCCAATATCATGGAGCAATGCAGCAACGGATATATCTTTAATCATTTGAGAGGAGAGATTGAGTCTTTTGGCAAAGCGAACAGCTATATTTGCTACATTATAAGAGTGCTTAGCAGTATCTACATCATGCTGATGAATTAAGGTTAATAGATAATTTGTTATTTCTAATCGAGTCTTACAAGAATACTGAAATATGATATCGTCATCTATAATTGAATTTTGAAGCATATCATTCCTCCTCAAAAAGGCAGCACTAGCAATGTAACATAATATACTTGTGTTACATCCATAGCGAGATAAGGAACATCCTCCGCTTCTATGCCAGAAATGTTATTTTTGAAAATTAAAGTAACATATTGTATACTGAAAAACAGATAAGAAACATGATATAGGACGTGATCGAAATCGAATATGTAGAACCAATACGATGCAAAACACAGATCAATCAAATTAAATTTTATTTAAAGAATAAGAATTTACGAGATTACTTACTTTTTGTTTTAGGTATTAATAGCGGCTTACGCATATCGGATTTATTATTATTAACAGTAGCCGATGTAAAAGACAAAGACCGTATCTTGCTCAGAGAGAAGAAGACAGGAAAAAGTAAGGATTTTCCTCTGTCCGATACATGTAAAAAAGCCATAGATGAATATCTTAAAACGATACAAATTAGTGATGGTTGTCTATTTAAAAGCAAAAAAGGTAATTGGCCAATTACCAGGGTGCAGGCATATCGAATTATTAACAATGCAGCACGAGAAATCGGTATTAATGATGCGATTGGCACCCATACACTGCGCAAAACTTTTGGATATTGGGCGCACAAAAAAGGAGTAGATATCACAAAAATCCAAAAACTGCTAAATCACTCCGCACCAAATGTAACATTAGCTTATATCGGAATTACAAAAGATGAGTTAGATGACGTTTATATCAATCTAAACTTATAAAAAGCTAAATTTATATAAAATTTTTGCTAGATAAATCTTAATTCCTAGAAAAAAAGGATAATTAGAAAAAATGACGTAATATGTTTTATTATGGGAATTTTCTAGTTGACGTAACACAAGTATATTGTGTTACGTTATACTATGAATAAATGACTTCGTATAAAGTGGAGGAGCAGCCTCCTTTTTATGCGATCTTTTATTCTATTATCATTACTATTTATGGATTTTTGTGACTACGCAACTTCCCATACCATTTAACTCCATTTTTGCCGTATGATAATTCATAAGAGTGCTGCGGTGACCCACGCTTATAATGGCTGCATTTGACATGGTACTAACGATCATTTTATACATGGCTTGCTCTGTACCCTCATCTAAAGCAGATGTAGCTTCATCTAAAAACAGCCAATTTGGTTTTTGCAATAACACTCTGGCAAAAGCAACCCTTTGTTGTTCTCCTAAAGAAAGAGTATGCCCCCAATCAGCTACGATGTGTAATTTATCTGTTAAATGGGCTAACTTACACATGACTAGAATCTCTCGCATCGCTTTATCCTTATCTTCCTTGACGATATCCGGATAGACTAGAGTCTCCCGTAAAGAACTGCAAGGCAGATACGACTTTTGAGGAACAAACATTACTTTTTGTTTATCAGGCACTATGATCTTACCGGAAGCATAGGGCCAAATACCAGCAAAAGTACGTAATAATGTACTTTTCCCGCAGCCTGATTCTCCCATAATTAATAATTTATCAGCGGGTTTTATAGATAAGGATAAGTCTTTTATTAGAAGAGATCCATCTGGTAAGAATATCTGAAGATTGCATACAGAGTATACAGAGGAGTTTTCCCGGGAAATATTTAATTTGTGCGCTCTAGGCAATTGACCGCGAACCATTTCCATACTTACTAAAAAATTATTAAGACGATTAACGACTGCCCGCCACTGGGCAAGAAGTGTAAAACTATCGACAACAAAGGAGAATCCTGTTTGTACATGTCGATAGGCATCTACAATCTGAAACATTTGCCCTAAGTGAATCTGACTGGTAAAGTAACGCGGTGCTGCTGCAATCGAGGCAAAAATGGATGAAATCTGCGTATAGGAAGATGTTAACCAAGTTAGTGACCTGCGGACTTTCATAATCTTTTGATAGGTAGCGACAATTTTGCCAAAACTTTGATGAAAACTCCATTTTTCTTGCCTTTCGCCGCCATATAAAGCAATACTTTCTGCATTTTCTCTTAATCTCATTAAGCTGAAACGAAAATCAGCTTCATAACGTTGCTGGTCAAAATCTAATTTAACCAAAGGACGCCCTGTCTTAACTGTCCAATAGGTTCCCCCCATTGCATATAACATAGCTACCCAGACCAAATAACCTTGTATAGGGATTTCATATCCAGCAACGGATAGGGTAATTATACCTGATAAATTCCACAAAATCACAATAAACGACAAAATAGTTACTAAATCTTGCAACAGGTCTAAAGAGAGCCTAAGAGTAAGCCAAACAAACATCTCGATATCTTCGCTAATACGCTGATCAGGATTATCCATATCATGTTCTTGAGAAAGCTGTAATAAATAGTAGGTTTTGTGAGCCAGCCAATCGGATAAGTATCGTTCTGTCATCCATCGTCGCCATCCAATGTGAAGCATCATTCGCATATAAATTTGATATCCTCGTACCATAACCAAACAAGCTGCCAATACACAATAATGAGCAATGGACTCCATAAATCCTTGATAATTACGACTTTGTATAACCTCATAAAAATTAACTTGCCAGGTATTGATTAAAACTAATATATATACAATGCTCAGATTCAAGGTAATAACCGTAATAAGTAATCCCCAAGCAGACCACTTTTCCTCTGAAAACCAATAGGATCTGGCAATTTTCCAGCTAGTCAATAATAAGGCAGCTTTCCCTCTCCGCATATATTTCTATCACCTCCTTATTGTATATTCACTTAGTAGTAAGGCCATAACAAAAACTTAGAAATTTTGCCACTTCGCTACGCTGGCAATTAACACGAATTGTTGATAATAGTAAAAAAGGACGGTTATACCTAGATAGGCATAATCGTCCTTTCACTTAACCTTTATACATAAAATAGAAGACTCTTGCTTCTAAGTTTTTAAATAAATACTCAAGTTCCAACCGGTAACAATTAAAAAGGAATGAAAGCATCTTTAAATAATGAGTCCAGGGATGAAGCACCAAGGATTTTTTTGACTCTGGCAAAGAAATAACAAAAAAGATTAGCCGTACTTTGATTGGTCAGGGGCAATAATATTGCAGTTGCTTGTTTATATTGTTCAATTTCAGCTTCTGCATTGACATAGGGATATAGTTCTAAGGCAGTTGCTGCATTTTTCACGAGTATACCACTAGGATTCGTACCGTCAATCTCCATATTTGGGGTAAAAGAAAAGTTTGGCAAGTTCTTCTCCACCCATAATTCATACTTTTTATGACCATCAAACAGTTGGCACTTTGCATGATGAGGCACGCACATATCTTGTACCAAATGAGCTGCAGCCCCTAAATAAAAAATAGAACTTTCGATACAACCTTGCCGTATATGTTTGATCGCCATAGAAAAAAACTGCTGATAATCACAAGCCGCATTGGAGAAATGCCAAAATCCGCGACGAGTAGTCGGATGTAGGAAATGATGGATATTTTTCCAATTTAAATCAGCCCAGATTACACCATTCTGAAGCTGTTGATAATATGCAGCAAGTAACATTGCCTCTTTTATAAACCCATTCTTCTGCAAAATCCCTAGGGCTTGATCATTGCAATATTGATGAGTAACACAGTAAGAAGAATCAATTTGCTGCCATGCTGGATTCTCCATAAGGGATATGGTTCTCAAACTTGTTGCAACTACTGCTTTTAGCATTATTGAACACCCGCTTTCTGCCAAGATTCCAGGTCAGTAAGCCTTTTTCCGCGGTTTCCAACAAGATCATTTATTGTTTCAGCTATTTTTCTACCAGCATCATGGGGACTTACTTCCCTGCATTTATCTTGCATTTCTTTTAATACATTTGACTTTTCATCTAAAATGGCTGCAACCTTTATCGCAATATCATTCTCTTCTTGTACCCATAATGCAGATCCTTGGCAATGCAGATAGTTCGCATTTTCTTCTTCCTGCCCCGGTAATGGGTTAAGTAAAACCATGGGTAAATTCACGGCTAA
>JBEQCC010000138.1:0-3492 GCA_041639455.1 Pelosinus sp.
TTCACTGGTATAGGGCCACATTCGCGTCCCGCCCAATGCCGGCCCCAGCGTCGTATCATGAATCGCAATAATGGCCTTCAAACCGGACGTCTTATCCTGGCAAAAGACAAGTTGCTCATAGTCATAATTCTCCATAGAAGTTATAATTTCCATATTGGTTCCTCCTTTAGAATAATAATTTAAATTTTCTAACTTTTAAGTAAAATGCAAGAAATATGCCAATCAGATTTAATTCATCCTTATAGCAAAAATCACTATAAATCAAGGCACAAGCTTGGCCAATCTCTCTGCAATATTTAGCATGCCTGCAAAATATTGCAGGCTAACTTTTGCAGTTTTATATCAAGTAATCGCCTTTTTGTATCTTATCAATGGGAAATATTACGTTAACCACAGGGAACGAATCTAGAGTATAATTTACTTAACTGACTAAAATCTATAACAAGTAAGGATGAATAAATGAAAAGACAGTTACGATTGCCTCTTACGTTTATAGCTCTGCTGGTACTTGGAATGATCTCAACCTCCATGACAGCTAGTGCCGCTGCCTATGGTTCCAAGAGTCAAAATATCAATATGATTCGAGAATATCAAGCCAAGAAGCCCCTCAAAAACAAAGTGCTCGTTGTTGACCCTGGTCATGGCGGTAGTGATGCTGGCGCCATCGGTCCCAACAATGTTGCCGAAAAAAATGTTACACTGGCAATCGCTCGCGACTTACGTGAATTACTTTCTGCCGAAGGAGCAACTGTCATTATGACTCGGACGTCTGATCAAGATGTTGCCACAGAAGGCTCTTCGGACATTGACGAACTGCAAGCTCGCGTCTATATCGCCAATCAGGCAAATGCTGACTTGTTTGTCAGCATTCACACCAATGCATTTGCCGAACACGAAACTGGTACAACAACCTATTTCTGCCCAGGCAGTAACGATGATCTTGCCCGTTTCGTTCAGGCCAATATGGTGAGTCAATTGAATTTGTACGATAGAGGCTCTCAGCCAAGTGATTTTTACGTTCTCAAAAATACAAACATGCCAGCCATACTAACAGAAGCTGCTTTTATTTCTAATCCAAAAGAAGAAAAACTACTTATCAATCGTGATTTTAATAAAAAGGTAGCTATGGGAATTTACAACGGGATTAAACAATATTTTGTACAATGAAAAAGAACTAAATGCAATATTTCTAGTTTTTTTCACATGAAGCTTTAAGCAATATAATAATAGAGCAATAGTTGCTCACGCAACTATTGCTCTATTATTATATTTAGTCCCTTGAGGCCTCATTTTATTTTAAAAAGGCTCCTTTTTGTGAAAGCAAAATAATCTTTTGAAATGATGTTTAACTAACGAATTTGAAAAGGGCAGAAATACGCTCAGCATATCCCCAATAGTTCCATAGCCAGTTCACGCAGTTTATATTTTTGTATCTTGCCGCTCGCCGTTATCGGATAGTCTTCTACGAAGGCAATATACTTAGGTATTTTATAACGAGCTATTTTCTCTCGACAATACTCCTTAAGTTCCTCTTCTGTAATTGAATTTCCTGGTTTTATTTGGATAAATGCCATGACTTCTTCTCCATATTTTTCACTAGGTACTCCTACAACTTGCACATCTTTCACTTTAGGATGCGTATAAATAAATTCCTCAATTTCACGTGGATAGATATTTTCTCCGCCGCGGATGATCATATCTTTTAATCGCCCCGTAATTTTACAATAACCATTTTCATCCATGACTGCTAGATCTCCAGTATGCAGCCAACCATCATTATCAATAGCTGCAGCAGTCGCTTCGATCATTTTATAATATCCCTTCATCGTGTTGTAACCTCGAGAGCAAAGCTCGCCCTGTGTATTTATAGGTACTTCTTTTCCACTTTCCGGATCAATTATTTTCACTTCTACGTTAGGCAGAGCTCGCCCTACAGTAGTCACCCGCAATTCTAAAGGGTCATCGGTTCTAGTCATGGTAATGCCCGGCGAGGCTTCTGTCTGACCATATGTGATGGTAATTTCTCTAACTCCCATAATATTTACCACTTTCTTCATTACCTCAATGGGGCAAGGTGATCCAGCCATAATACCAGTCCGTAGAGACGAGGTATCATATTTGTTTTTGTCCATTTCTTCTAACTCCATTATGAACATCGTAGGTACTCCATGAACGGCTGTGCAGCGTTCCTTTTGAATTGTTTCAAGCACCTTAATGGGATTGAACACTACAATTGGAACCATTGTGACACCGGAAACTACACAAGCCATTGTGCCCAATACACATCCGAAACAATGAAAAAAAGGAACAGGAATGCATAATCGATCTTTTTCCGTGAAGTCCATACACTCTGCAAGACTGTAGGCATTGCCAATCAAATTATTATGCGTAAGCATAACCCCTTTTGGAAAGCCTGTCGTCCCCGAAGTATACATCATACTAATCACATCATCCGGGTTTAGAGAATCTTCACGAACTGCCAGTTCCTCATCCGTTATCGTGCTCCCTATTTCAATTAGTTCATTCCAAGTGAACATACCAGGATAGTTCTTTTCGTCAATTACTATAATATTTTTTAAAAATGGCAATCTTTGTGATTTAAGTTCTCCTGCTTTGCAGCTATGCAGCTCAGGGCAAAGTTGATACAGCATACTGATATAGTCTGAGCTTTTTGTCCCTTTTATTAGGATAAGAGTAGTCGTATCCGACTGTTTTAATAAATACTCTAATTCAAATATCTTATAATTCGTATTTACTGTTACTAATACGGCTCCCATTTTGGCACTGCCGAATTGAGTAATAACCCACTGAGGCACATTTGTAGCCCATATGGCAATATGCTCTCCTTTTTGCACACCTAATTTCATTAAACCTTTAGCAGCCTGATTACAAACATGACGGAAATCATCGTATTTATACCGTATATTAAGATCAGAATATACTAAGGCTTCTGTCTTTGTATTTTCTTTTGCCCTCAAATCAATTAACTGACCTATGGTAATCTTGCCGATATTTCTCACTACTATCTCCCTCCAAAGCTAAAAATAAGTTCTATACTAAAATAAAACCCCATCCTAAATTCGGGATGAAGTTTTTCTCTTTGCATCCAAATTATTTAAGTTATATTATTCTATTCCATTTATTGTTTTATGTTAAATACTACTCAATGAAAAGAGCTGCCACTAACATTCAGTGGCAGCTCTTTGCGATTTCTTCAATTGCAATCGATCTCCAGAGAAAGTGGGACACCAAGAAGCAACAACGTTTCCCTTTGGGAAAAAACCAGAAGGAGGACTCCATCTTTCGCCGCGAGTATGCATCGCCACTGATTGCTCTACATTAACTCTATTGCAAAATTCTTTCACTCCATTTGATCGATACTCTTCTAATCGGCTATCCACAGGAAAGAAAGCCACATCCAATTGCAAGCCTTCCAACTTATCCATTTCTTTTCCAAAAAGATTCTGAGCTAACACTTGATTATATTTATGG
>JBEQCC010000138.1:3502-6583 GCA_041639455.1 Pelosinus sp.
CCAATGCCACCAATTTAAGTCACCAGCATGAAAGATTCGCCATCCATCCACTTCAACTAGAAAAGAAACTCCCAGATCAGTAGAACCGTAAGCTTTAACTTGCAAGTACAAAACCGCTATTTTCCAAATAAATTATATCTATTTGCAATGGCATTCTAATTTCCTCTCGATAATCCATAAGCAGCCTAGTTTTGCAACCTTACTGCTTCTTTGCCGTCCATTTACTTAATGTAACGATCAATTGCCTCCTGCAAATTTTTCAAGAACTTTTCCTGCTCACCTTCTTGAACTGCATGAATCAGGCAACACTCCAGATGATCCTTAAGAATTAGCTTTGCAGTGTTATCAAGAGCTTTGCGCACAGCAGCAATCTGCAGCAATATTTCAGGGCAATCGCGTTCTTCAACAGCCATCTGTTTCACGGCTCTAACATGGCCTTCTATTCTAGCCAGTCTATTAATAATTTGTTTCTGATGAACATGTTTGTAGTTTTGCATAAAATACCCCTCCATGCTTTTTATTATATCCTTCATCGGGGGAAAATCTCAAGAAAAATATAATATAGGTCCCAAATCCTCTATTTTCAAAGGAAAAATAACCTTTTTGTAGAAGATAAAACCTAGTCAATCAAACCATATAAAGGAGTGCTAAATCTATGAAAAAGTTGATGATGTCAGTTATATTACTTTGCCTATTCACTTTAGTAACTTCTAGCGTAAACGCTGGACCAGCCCCAAATCTATCAAACGTTCAAATTACGCACGTCGGTGCTGAAAATACGGATTGGATAGAAGTTCGAGATATTCCCAGAATAACCTTATATGGGCAAAATTTTTATATAGCAGTTCGTTTTATTGGCTATCCTGATCCTAATCGCATTTTTTTATATCAAAATGGCAGTCAAATTCCAACAACTCTAGTTACCGAACTTTCTGCCAGAGAGGGCATTGGTAATCCGTATACTGGATGGGTATATCAATTTAAAGTCCCGATTTCCTATGGAAATGGAACCATTGTAGTACAAGCTGACGGCATACGCGGCGGTACTTACTATAGCACTATTTATGGAGTTAAATCTGTATATCAGCCTTAAGCTTAAGGTCAATAGATAGTAATTCCATAAAATATATCAATGCAACAAAGAATACGCAGATGCAAAGCCTCCATGCTACCCAATCATCCATCCTAAACGCCCTGGATCTATCTCATTTGTTTTACAGCATAAAAGGCAGAGATAAAACCAATTACCGCTGAAATATACTTTTGAGGAGCCTGATGAGACGCCTTTACTTGAATTAAAGCAAGAAGTCCTCTCTGGAGGATCTCTAAGCCTTATCTAAATGACAATGTAATTATTAATACTATTGTAAGTAATTGATATTGATAATCATATAGATAGAAACAAGCTTTATACTGAAAGTCAACAAGATAAAGCAATTGATTTATACTTTGCCATTTGCATAGTTGGTATTCTCCTATTATAAACTTTCAGCTTTTTCACATATTTTTATTAAGAATGTACAAACTTTATAATAGTTGTTATTACTGTGTTTCCCTAAATTAGGTCAATAGAAAATGGAGGATTATCAATGGCAAATCACGATATAAAAGCTTATCTTGTTAGGGTTGGGACTGGGGCTGTTGTTGGTTCTCTGGCGGCCGCTGTTTATTTGATTGGAGATGGTCATATATACCAAAAAAGATGAATGTACAGGCGATGTGAGAACTTTTATCACTTCCTTCCAATAAAAAAATGACTATGTGAGCCGATAATCTGCAAGTACATAGTCATTTTAATTGTCGAATTATTTTAGCATCCTTAAACATGGAAAGCAGAACTGATCGTGAGCGTTGTTCGTTTGTTCTCCTAGTTTTTTAATCTTTCAACTTTATTTTTTTATTATTAAGAATTACATCCTTATATTCGATTTTATCTTGGTACCTCCTGTATTCACTTAGCATACAATAGAGTAAGTCACAAGGCTAAGCATGAAAAAGGAGGAATACTTATGGGCTTCGGTGGTTTTGGTAACGGACGCGGTGGTGGTAGCTTTATTATTATTATAGTGATCATTTTGCTATTCTTTTGTTGTTCCAATGATGATTGTTCCTCTAGTTGTTAATCAATTAAAAAAACTCATTCAACAAACTTCATCCCTCTTGCAACCACGTTACTATAAGCGTGGTTTTTTTTTGTTAAAAAAACTTCAACAAAAATCATCCCATCTCTGATGAAAACCATACTACAATTAGTATTTATGATTTCTCTCCATGAAATTCAAATCAATCAAATAAAAATGGTATTTGCTGTATGCAGGTACGGATAATTGCCAATGCAAATTATTGACATTTTTCTTGTTGATATCCTTTCACATGATTTACATTAAATATAACAAGAGGAATGATAACAATGAAACAACTTCCCAAATACATCATCGATAAACCAACGGAACTTGACAACATCCCTAGAAAAATGGCTCCACACCCCACACCCAAATCAAAAGCAGTCATGATTGTACCATTTGCAACGCCACGCTGTAAAGCCCCTACTTTATTAATTGCCATCGTCAAGACTGTTGGCTGTATTATACCAAAACCTACTCCAAATAAGATTGCTGACGTCATAAATAAGATAATTCCGTCTGCAAAGAATAACGATAAAAAGGATGCTGCTAATGCAGCAAATCCGATTGACATAATCTTTACAGGACCTTGCTGATCAAGAATTTTCCCTGCATAGGGTCTGCTAAGAAAAAGAGCAGCAGCAAAAGCCAAAAAGTAGCTCCCTGGATTTTCAATACCGATTTCTTTTCCGAAAAGAACAATGAAGGAAAGTACCCCGCTATATAACCCAGCTACAAAAAACATTATACTTGCAAAGGAAAAGACCTTGGATTCAAATAAAATAATGCTTTTCGTTGTCGATTTATTTACAGCCTGATGTTCAATCCTCCAAGCACATAAAAATCCAAGTGCAGCAAAACAAAAACTGATAATAAACAATATAGAAAATCCAAATCGTTGTAATATTTCTAGTCCCAGTAAAGGACCGGCGGCCATAGCAACGGTATTAGACAATCC
>JBEQCC010000139.1:0-6583 GCA_041639455.1 Pelosinus sp.
CCTACTAATCCAACATCTGCTAATAATTTGAGTTCTAGCTGTAAAAAACGTTCCGCGCCAGGTGCACCATTTTCTGAAAAGGTAGGCGCTCTATTAACACTATTAACAAATCTGGCATTACCTCGACCACCACGACCGCCTTTTACAATAACAGCCTGCTGACCTACTTTCGTCAAGTCAGCTACTACTTCTCCTGTATCAGCATCTTTTACCAATGTACCAGGCGGTACTTTAATATAGGTATGCTCTGCATGCTGACCATGCATATTTTTCGTTTGACCGTTGACACCATTGTTGGCAACAAATTTACGTTTATAACGAAAATCAATCAGGGTGTTGGTATTGGCATCAACGATTAATATAACGTCTCCCCCTCGACCACCATCCCCGCCACTTGGACCGCCTTTTGGAACAAACTTCTCCCGGCGCCAGCTAGACATACCATTACCGCCATTACCAGATACAACATGAATTCTTGCTCTATCAATAAACATTTTTTAAAACCCCTTTAGGTATCAACCTATCTATGTATTCATCATCAAAGTCAATTACAAAATCAAAAATTACGGATTATGAAATAGACTCTTTCATAAGGCTGCATGTTGTGCAACATGCTCTATTATCAGTAATATATGTCAATATGCAATAAATTACACGCCAACTCTATTCTTTTAAAGCAAAGATTTAGAAGCATTAATAAGGAAAAAAGCCTTATTAAAAACCTTTACCGAGTCAAAGATAGAGTGTTAGCACTTTGGTAGAACTTGTCCACTTCAAAAAAGTTGCTGTAACCATCACAAAAGATCAGGTTTTATGTAGGTAAGCACAGCGTTCTTCATAAGCTTTTACAGCATCAGATACTAAGGCAGGATCTTTCGCTAACTCTTCGATGTATAAAAGAGCTTTTTCCCTACGACCCATCTGCAGCATGGCATGAATAACTTGCAAATGGTTTACAAAATCATGCCGTTGCTTTCTCAATAAAGTAACAATTTCTTCACACACTTCATGATTTTCCATTTTCAATCATCCCTTCTATTGTAAGCCCCATCTTAAACTATTTTATACTATTATACAACAATCCAGTGTGGTTTTATAGATATTTTTGTCTGCTGCATGTAAGGCAACTACTTTGAAGAAGACAACTTCAAAAAAATAATACCTGCGGCTTTAAGATAGCCGCAGGTGTAATGATTAGATAGCTTCTTCTGAAGGATATACGCTTACTTGACGGTCGTTACGACCTTTGCGCTCAAAAGCCACACGCCCAGCAATTTTTGCATATAAGGTATCATCTTTACCAATGCCAACATTTTGACCAGTATGGAAATGAGTACCTCTCTGACGAACTAAAATGCTGCCAGCAGTCACGACTTCGCCTGCGTGACGTTTAACGCCAAGACGCTTGGATTCACTGTCACGACCGTTACGAGTACTACCTACACCTTTTTTATGAGCAAATAGCTGTAAATTAAAATTAAACATCTGTACTTCACCTCCTGTGTTCAGAGATACGGACACTTTGCGGATTTGCCTTTGCAATCTCGGTTAAACCAATTAGCATCGTTTCCAGCACAGCATTCGTTAATCGATCCGGATTATCTAATAAACACATCTTTAAATTGCCACTGACAATATCCAGATGCATTCTGGCTCTTAAGTGACGATCCAAGCCCAGCACAGCAGTCTGCGTTAAGGCTGATACACCAGCGCATACAATATCCTGCCCATGAGGACCTTGATTTGCATGTCCAGTAACACGAAACTCAACGATACCTTCTTCTGGGTTTCGAATAATCTTTATCTTGATCATTCTTATGCTTCAATTTTCTCGATCACAACCTTAGTGAACGGTTGACGATGACCTTGACGTCTACGGTAATTCGATTTTGCTTTATATTTGAAAACAAAAATCTTCTTTTCTTTACCTTGAGAAAGAACTTTACCAGTTACTTTAGCGCCAGCTACTAGAGGTTGACCAATCACTACATTACCTTCTGTTACGACAGTAAGTACACGATCAAATTCTACTGCTTCGCCTTCTGCAGCTTCAACTTTCTCAATAAAAACAACCTCACCCTCAGAAACGCGATATTGTTTACCACCAGTTTGAATAATTGCGTACATTATTACACCTCCCTTGTTCTTGTACTCGCCGAATACGGTATCTTTTTGAGATCACTCAAAAAAGTTTTGGGAACCTCTCCGTGCGGTTTGGGACACACATAAGCATAAGCACCTACATTGAATGATGATAGCATATGCAAGGAGCTTTGTCAATTATTTTCCCGATGAATCACTTTCATGCAATATGAAAAACATTTCAGGATTCATTTCAGACAATGCTTCTACACGTAATGAACAAGCCAATTCATCTTCCATACGGGTTAACTCGCCTTGACTTTTAATTATTTCCGCAACAAGAGGATGCACTTGAATGACAAGACATCCCTGCCGTCTGGGTTGGCTCATAATATAGCGCATCTTGCGCCAGATGTTAATCATTACTGTTTCAGGGGACTGTACCCTGCCACGTCCTTCGCAGCATGGACATTCATTATAAAGCATCCCTTCTACATTTTGCCGAACTTTTTTTCGTGTAATCTCTACTAAGCCCAAGCCAGTAAAACCAAGTACATTGGTTTTTGTACGGTCACGTTTAAACTCTTCTGCTAGTGCAGCTAATACTGCCTGTTTCTGTTCCTCTTTATCCATATCGATAAAATCAATAATGATAATGCCGCCAATATCTCGCAAACGTATTTGTCTAACAATTTCGCTTGCTGCTTCTAAATTGGTTCGAAAAACGGTATCTGATAAATTAGTAGACCCGACAAACTTTCCTGTATTCACGTCAATAACCGTTAGCGCTTCTGTTTTATCAATTACAATATATCCACCGCATGCAAGCCAAATGGAACGTTGGCCGATTTTCTTTAATTCTTCATCAATCCCAAAATGAGTAAAAATATCTTCTTTCCCTTGATAGAGGGTAACTCTGCTCACCAGCTCTGGTGACATATAGTTAAGCAAGTCACAAACTCGCCCATAGGCATCTTGGTTATCCAAAATAAATGTTTCTACATCATCTGCTAAATAATCACGTACGATACGAATTACCAAATCCACATCACGATACAGCAAGATCGGCGCAGCGGCTCTTTTACTTCTAGCAACAAGTGCCTTCCATAGGTTGTAAAGATACTCAATATCTTTTTGCAGATCCTCTTCACTTTTACCTTCAGACATGGTACGAACAATAATCCCCATACCTTCTGGCCGCACTTTCTCAATAATTTTTTTTAGCCGTATTCGTTCTTCTTCATTCCCTATACGTCTAGAAGTTGCAATATAATCGACGGTAGGCATTAATACGACATATCGTCCTGGCAAGGTTAAGTGCGTAGTCGCCCGAGGTCCTTTAGTGCCAATTGCATCCTTTACAATCTGAACCATAACATCTTTGCCCACTGTTAAGGCGGTATCAGCAAGCGCCTGAGCAGCCCCCTGAGGCAATGCATCGCCAATATATAAAAATGCATTTTTTTCTCTCCCGATATCAATAAATGCCGCTTGCATACCAGGAAGCACATTTTTTGTTTTCCCTTTATATATATTGCCAACACTGTGACCACTTTTAGTTCGTTCTATGGATACTTCAATCAATTCTTTATCTTCCAAAATTGCCATTCTTGTTTCTTCTGGTGTCATATTCACCACAATTATTTTTCCCATTCCATTCCCTCCTTTCTTAATTTTTTACATTGTTTTATCATTCTACAGCTGCTTTTGAAGAATTGATGAGACATACTGATTCCTCTTTCTCACAGCTCTACAGGTGATATCTGCTCATTTGCATTACTAATATAAAGTCCGGTACGATGAATCAATAGATTATCAATGTCCACAGGTAAATCAAACATAGCCACCAAGGCTCCCAAGACTTCTCCTGGTTTAATGCTGCCCATCGGGGTAATTCGGATCTCCAATATAAGACGCACGGCCTTTTCCAAGGCTGTTAGGGTAATGGGCTTCGCCATATATTGCTTTATTTCAATTTCTTTTCTCCCTTTAGGAGATTCTCTCGTATATAAAACAGCTTCAGCTTCATTGAACCATCGGATACTATCCTGGATAATCCCAATATCTTCTGCTAACAACGGTACTGTTATTTCATAAGTAGCTAGATTGACAATGGCCATTAATGCAGGAACATTTCCTTGCATATAGGCAGCACCTTTTATGCGGATTCCCATAGGTAATGTAGCTTTGAGACGCTCTACTGCCTGATTTGCATCCATCTCTGCCTTGCATTCAATATCAATATATTCAGCTTGGCTTGTTACCCCTACAGCTAAAGCAGAAGCAAAGGATATTTTCATATGAGGGTTAAACCCTTCCGAATAGGCTACGGGCAATTTGGCTCGTATAATCGCTCTTTCCATAGCACTGGCATAATCCAGATGAGAAATATAGCGTATTTCTTCCCCTTTTGTAAGCTCTAAACGTAATTTTGCCATTATGCCCGACTCCCCCAATCTAATACCTCAACACCGAGTCCTGGACATACACCACAAGCACTACAGTGTTCCCTTCTACAATCCAATGTTAATTCTTCTGCTACAGCCTGCTCGTATTCACGCTGCAAAAATTTTTTTGACGCACCTGAGGACAAATGATCCCATGGCATCACTTCATCGAAATCCCGATGACGGGTTGCATAAAAATAGGGATCAATTTCACAAGTCTTAAAAGCATCCATCCACACATCATATTTAAAGTACTCTGACCATCCGTCAAACCTGGCACCATTTTGCCAGGCTTTCAGCAATACTTGTCCTAGTCTTCTATCCCCACGGGCAAAGGCCCCTTCTAAGAAGCTGGTACGAGCATCGTGCCAATTAAAGGTAATACTTCGATCCCGAAGGCGCGCTTTTAATAATTGCTGCTTGCGTTCAAATTCACTGGCAAGATCTTGACCAAACCATTGAAAAGGAGTATGAGGTTTGGGAACAAAACAAGACACGCTAACCGTTACTTTTGCTCCTCTGCGTCCTTTAATTTCTTTATATAAATCAAGTACTTTGTAAGCCAGATCTGCAATTCCCAGCACATCCTCATCAGTTTCCGTCGGTAATCCCATCATAAAATATAATTTTACAGTAGACCATCCCGCCTGAAAAGCGGCACTTACAGCATCCTCTAAGTTTTTTTGCGTTACCCATTTATTAATCACATCCCGCATACGCTGAGAACCTGCTTCGGGAGCAAATGTCAGACCACTTTTTCGCACCTGCTGCACTTTCTGTGCAAGATCAATGGAAAAACTATCAATTCTAAGGGATGGCAAAGACACACTCACGCCCTGCTCTTTTAGTTCTCCTATCAAAGAGTCAACAAGATCAGGCAAACAAGAATAATCTGCTGAACTGAGGGAAGTGAGAGATATTTCATTATATCCTGTGCTGTCTACCATTTCTTTAGCCATTTTCAAGAGCAATTCTGGGCGACGTTCTCGTACTGGACGATACAGCACTCCCGCTTGGCAAAAACGGCACCCTCTGGTACAGCCGCGAAACAATTCCAGCATAATGCGATCATGGACAATATCCAAAAAAGGCACAATGGGTCGTGTAGCGTATTCTACCGCATTTAGATCTTTTACCACTCGCTTGGCCACAACCAAAGGGACCTCAGGGCAATTAGGCAGCACTTTAGCTACCATACCATTTTCATGATACGTTACATCATAAAGCGAGGGTACATAAACTCCACCAATCTGAGCTAGGCTTTTTAAAATTCCTGATCTACCATTTATTTTCCCTGCTTTTTTCCAGGATGAGACTGCCGCAATAATGTCTTCCATTACTTCTTCGCCTTCTCCTAAAACAAGACAGTCAAAGAAGTCAGCAACAGGTTCTGCATTAAATGTACAAGGTCCGCCCCCGATAATAATCGGCATGTGTTCATCCCGCTCTGCTGTAAACAAGGGAATCCCTGCTAAATCCAACATATTTAGTACATTGCTATAACTCATTTCATATTGCAGGGAAAAGCCAACTATATCAAATTCCCTAACTGGTTTTAAACTTTCTAAGGTATAGAGAGGGATATTGCGCTCCCGCATCTCAGCTTCCATATCAACCCAAGGTGCATATACCCGCTCTGCAGCAGTATCCTCCCTGTTATTTAGTATTTGATACAAAATTTTCAATCCCAAATTTGACATGCCGACTTCATATACATCCGGTAAGGATAAAGCCACTGTTATAGAGACCGCATCATGGTCTTTTTTTATACTGTTCCATTCATTCCCTGTGTATCGAGCAGGTTTGATGACCCGATTTAACATGGCAGGATCTAAAGTTATCATAAGTAATACTAACCTCCAAATTTTGCTTCAAAAATTATTGTATAAAAATCGAGTAACATATATTATTTATTTTACTCGATTATATATATACTGCCCAAAAATATCCAAAGTTTAGTCAGATATCCTACCTTACGTTCTACATAATAAGAAAAAATCCTGCCAAAAATGCTATATTCACGAATAATCTTATAGGATGGCTTTATTGACTAC
>JBEQCC010000140.1:0-6569 GCA_041639455.1 Pelosinus sp.
CTGGCCAGAGAAAGCTAATTAATGTGAACGTTCTTAGGAGAGGTCTGAAGTAAACCTACTATAGCAGCTGTTTTTTTTATGTTTGCAACAACCCAAAAAACCAGCTGGAGGAGACCCCAAAGGGCCGTCTGTCTACTTCTACAAACATGAATGTAAATGAAGTGATAGCAAATCGAGCCAATGAAATTTTGATAGGGAAAAAATGCTATTCACCTATTCATCCAAACACTCATGTAAATATGGGGCAATCTACTAACGATGTGATTCCTGCGGCAATTGAAATTGCTTGCTATCGCTATAGCATTGAATTGGAAAAAAGTCTATGCTATTTTGAAAAAATACTTGAAAAAAAGACAGAAGAGTTTAAAGATGTTGTTAAAGTTTCTCGCACCTGTATTCAAGATGCAGTTCCTATTACTTTAGGACAGGAGTTTAGTGCTTATAGAGATTTTATTAGACGTCATATTAAATTATTAAAAGAATCCATTCTAAATACGAATTTATGTTTACCTTTAGGTGCTACTGCCTCAGGGACAGGATTAGGAACTTTTCCAGGTTATATGGAGGAAGTATATAAACAATTAAAAGAAGTGACCAATATTAATGTAGAACAAAATCAAAATTTATTTGATGGATTACAAAATGGTGATTTTTATATTAGGTTATCTGGTCTTTTGAAGAGTTTGGCAAGTGGATTGGGTAAAATTGCCAGAGATTTGCGTATCATGTCATCCGGACCTAGAACGGGCTTTAATGAAATCAACCTACCTGCTGTGCAACCTGGATCGTCTATCATGCCAGGAAAAATAAATCCAGTTATGCCAGAATTAATTAATCAAGTTGCTTATCAAGTATGCGGCAACGATGTAGCGATTACTATGTCTGTCGAAGGCGGTGAACTTGATTTAAACGTTTGGGAACCAGTCATTATTAAAAATTTAGCGGAATCGTTTACTCTTCTAACAAAATGTTTACCATTATTTGCTGATCTTTGTATTGACGGAATTACTGCAAACAAAGAGGTTTGTCGAAAGTATGCAGAAGCAACCTTAGCTAATGCAACTGTAGTTTCTTCTATTCTTGGATATGAAATTGGATCAAAAGTTGCAAAAAAAGCACATGTCACTGGTAAAAGTGTAAAAGAAGTTGTTCTTGAAGAGGGGATTCTTTCAGTGGAAGAAGTAAATACACTATTGGATCCACTTACGCTTACTGATCATAGACAAAGTAGTAAGATCATTGGTATGAAGAAAATTGTTATTAAAGATTAACTGTGGTTAAGGGTTCTATTCTTCGGTCAGCTACCATGGATAAAGTAGCTGACCGAAGAATATTATTCTAATAAGAAAAATGATGAAAAAAACTTTCAAAAAGTAATGGGTAAAAATAAAAACGAAAATTTAAGGTAGAGACTAAAACGTACATGTTAGGAAACAAGCTGTTATTAATGTAGAGTGATTATACTTGGAAATAGAGGGGATTTATAATGGGCAAAACGACTGATAAGGAGGTATATGAACTACTAAGTCGATTAGATATAAGTTATGTTCGACATGATCATATTCCTGTCTTTACGATTGAACAAGCAAACCAGTTGAATTTGAAATCTTCAGTTACGCGTTGCAAGAATCTATTCTTAAGAAATAAAAAAGGTAATCAGCATTATTTGGTAATAATGGAACATTTACAACTTTTAGATTTAAGAAGGTTATCTTCTCTAATAGGAAGCTCTGCTTTAAGCCTGGCGTCGGAGGAAAGACTTGTTAATTTATTGAGACTTACTCCAGGGTCAGTAAGCCCCTTTGGATTAATTAACGATGAGGAAAAAAAGGTGACAGTGATAATCGATAGTACATTACGGGAGTCATCTTATTTGAGTTTTCATCCTAATATAAATACTGTGACTATTGAGATTTCGTTCATTGATTTTGAAAAGTATTTGGATTGGTGTAGAAACGAAGTATTATATGTAAAAATTTAGTTTTACTTATGACTTGTTCATATGCATTTTGAGGCGTCTGCAGGTTTTGGGTGGAAGAATGATTGTTTTATGGTTACTGACTTATTTCTCTGAAATGCAATGATGTCAGGGTGCTAGTGAAATCTAATCCTGTTGCAAAGCTTTCATGACTTAATGATGAACATAAACAATGATGAAATGAGAAGTTGCTCCGGTTCCCTTGAATTTCCTAAACATTAAGAGTAAGGGGCGGTTAAGATGCTTAAAACAATTAAAAGCCAGTTGATGCTAATTGTTCTTGTATTTGTATTAGGGTCATTTATTATTTCTGGATTAGTAAGTTATTATTTTATTAAAAATGATTTTGAAAAACAGATGCAGCAGCAAAATATTATTTTTGCAGAGGTTTTGGCAAACAATGTGAGGAGTTTTATTGAAAATACATATAATATTGCCGACGGACTGTCTAGAAATATTCAAATCCGTGAAATGAATTCTGATTTACAAAAGAAGCTGTTAAAGGAAACTGTTGATAAATATTCGCCGATTGATCTTTTATATGTAACCAAGGCTTCTGATGGTTGGCAGGTTGCCAGATCGAAAGGGGATAACGGCAACCGTTCTACTCGTTGGTGGTTTAAGCGTATGATTGCAGATAACAGACCGTTCATAAGTAAGTCTCAATATACGTTATCAGGTAATTATACTGTTGCTTCCATTTACGCCCCTATTTTTGATAAAGACAATAATTTCATCGCTGTTATGGGTACAGATTTGAAACTTGATTATCTGCAACAATTGGTTGAAAAATTTAAAATGGGCGAAGGCAGCATAGTATATATTTTAGACGGAGAAGGTGTTGTTATTGCCCATCCTGACAAAACGCAGGTGGAAGAGCAATATAATTATAAGGCTATGCAAAAAACGGTACTGGTAAAAGACGCCCAAGGTAATGCTGTAATGGAAAATGGAAATCAAAAATTAAAAGACGAGCCGATTGTTGTTCCTGAAATCTTAAAGCAAATATCGCAAAAAGCATTAAATGGTGAAACAGGTGCAGCTGAATACACAGATGTGCAAGGGGAGCAGGTAATCAGCGCGTATAGTCCTGTGATGCTACCAGGAGCATCGGACAAGTGGGCCGTTATTACAGTGCAGAAAAAAGACATCGCAATGTCTATGGTTACTGGGGTAGCTAAAAAGAACGGGCTGGTGGCCTTAGTTATTATTGCTTTGGCTGCGGTTCCCGTCGTATTTTTAGCGAATCGTATAGCTAAGCCAATCCAAAAGATTGGGGAGGCAGTCAAAGAAGTGGCCGGCAGAAATCTTGTAGTACAGGTGGATTGCTCAGGTGGAGCGCAAGAAGTGATGGGCTTGAAAAACAATGTTAATCAAATGGCTCAAACGATGCGGGAAATTATTAAACGAGTGTCACAGTCAGCCGAATTTCTTGCAGGTTCATCAAAAGAACTTACCGTCACTGTCGAACAATCTTCTGAAGCGGGGAATCAGGTGGCAGCTTCGTTGCTGCAAATGGCAGGTGATGCGGAGCAACAGGTTAAAGCAATTACTAAAACTTATGGAACGATTTCAAAAATAGTCGATACGATTCGCCTAGTGGCCGCTTCAGCAAAGGATATGGAAATAACAGCCGTTAACGCATTGACAGCAACCAATTATGGACAACAAACAGTGGAACAAACCGTTGTGCAAATGAATAATGTAGGAGTTGTAGCAAATCGGGTTCAAGAAGCGGCAGATAGTCTGAAGAATAGTTCACAAAAAATCGGTGAAATTGTCAGTCTGATTTCCAGTATAGCCGGGCAAACGAATCTATTGGCGCTAAATGCGGCGATTGAAGCGGCGAGAGCTGGTGAAGCCGGGAGAGGCTTTGCAGTTGTGGCGGATGAAGTAAGGAAATTAGCTGAACAGTCAGAGAAAGCTACTCAAGAAATCGCACATCTCATTAAAGTTAATGACATTAATATTATCAATGTGGTTTCAACGATTGGTACAGCGAGTCACGATATTGTACAAGGCATTTCTTTTGTTAATGCGACAGGGGAAAAATTCGCTGAAATTGACGAATTAGTAAATCTGGTAACGGTGCAGATAAAGGAAATATCGAAGGTGTTAACGGTGCTGGTTGAAGATGCTAAAGGTGCGATTACCAATGTAAACTGCGTGGAACAGAACAGTAAAAACATAGCTGCAGAAACACAGACAATTTCAGCCGCTTCCCAAGAGGAATGCGCTGCTTTGGATGAAATTGCGATGACTAGCAGAGCACTTGATAAGTTGGCTCAAGATTTGTATGAGGCAGTTTCTAAATTCAAGACATGAAAAAGGTATGAAGGCAAGATGTGTTTTGATAGGATGATTTTCTGAATATGAAGGCTTGATTGGTATGCTGCGTGACATAGTCGACTATGCTATTAGCGGCGATGGTGCAACTAAAATACAAAATGACAGATGCGGATCCTATTTGCATCCCTTGAAGACAGCTTACAATCAACTAAATGGCACACGAAAATGGAGGAATAATTTCCTCTATTTTTGTGTGCCATTTTCCTTACAGATGGTATGGTCTGCAATCTTAGAAAAGGGAAGAACTATCGCAGCAATACAATTATTTTGCTTCTTTCAAGTCTAGAATTTCATTCCAATTCTTCACGGTTACCGCTTCGATGGTCCGGATATCGCGGCGGATATTTTTTATTTCTGATTCTACGCGGTCAATCTTTTTATCGGTTAGTTCCAATATCTTCATGACATCTTGTTGCTGTTCATGAATTGCTTGCATAAATTCATCCTTTGTTACCATGTTCGATTGAATATCAGAAACATCGAGCTTCAGAGTAGAAACATCTTCCTTTAGGATAAAGACATCTCCTTTTAGGGTCGAGAAATCTTCTTTTAGAGTCGAGACATCTCCCTTTAGGGTAAAGACATCTCCTTTTAGAGTCGAGACATCTCCCTTTAGGGTGAAGACGTCATCTTTTAGAGTCGAGACATCTTCCTTTAGGGTGAAGACGTCATCTTTTAGGATAGAGACATCTTCCTTTAGAATTGAAACATCGTCTTTTAGGGTAGAAAAATCTTCTCTTAGGGTAATGACTTCATTTTTTACGGATTTGACTTCAGTGAGGATTTCCAGTAATAATTGTTCAGTGGGCATTTGTGTCTTCTCCTCTTTTTTGTTAGTTTAGCACAAATTCCAGTAGATGGGGGTCAGGTTATTTTCATCGTTAAACACAGTGTAGCATAAAAGTGTGAGAAGTTGCAATGGACATGTGTATAGCAGCAGGATAAGAATCACGACTTGGCGAAGTTGTATAACATATATTACTTTCTTTGGGAATAAAATGAAAACTGAATATGGGAAGAGGAGGTTTTTTTATGATACAAGATATTGTTGTAAAGAGAGATGCCTTTAAGGCCTATGATATTCGCGGCAGGGTACCTGATGAGCTTAATGAGGAAGTCACGTATCGGATTGGATGGGCTTTTGTGGATCTGTTTGATGCAAAGACAGTGGTAGTGGGGCGAGATGTACGGTTGTCCAGCGAGAGCTTGACCAAGGCTTTGATAAAGGGTTTTAGAGATCGGGGCTGTCATGTGATTGATATTGGTGTATGCGGTACGGAAATGATATATTTCGCCACGTCTCATCTAGGGGTTGATGGGGGAATCATGGTAACAGCCAGTCACAATCCGATGGATTATAATGGACTCAAGCTGGTACGAAAAGAATCAAGACCGATTAGCGGTGATACAGGGCTGCGAGAGTTAGAAGATCGGGTGGTTGCTGGAGATTTTTCCAAAGACAAGTGCTCTGGTGTTGCTGAGGGGACAGTAAAGCAGTATGATATTATGAAAGAGTATGTACAGCATTTGCTTACCTACGTAGATGCAGCGGTATTAAAACCGTTGAAAATTGTAGTGAATGCCGGTAATGGCTGCGCAGGGCCGACTCTTGATGCATTGGAAAAGGTATTGCCTTTTGAGTTTATTAAAGTATACCATGAGCCAGATGGGACGTTCCCACATGGAATTCCCAATCCCTTGTTGGTTGAGAATCGGGAGGCAACAGCCAAGGCAGTGCGAGAAAGCGGTGCTGATTTTGGGATTGCCTGGGATGGTGATTTTGACCGCTGTTTCTTATTCGATGAACAGGGGCAATTCATTGAAGGGTATTACATTGTCGGTTGTTTAGCAGAAGCTTTTTTAAGGCGTTATGCCGGGGCGAAAATTATCCATGATCCGCGTTTAACCTGGAATACGATGGAATTGGTAAAAGAAGCCGGCGGTATTCCTATCTTGTGTAAAACCGGTCATGCCTTTATTAAAGAGCGCATGCGCCGGGAGGATGCGATATATGGCGGGGAGATGTCAGCCCATCATTATTTTAGAGATTTTGCATATTGCGACAGCGGTATGATACCGTGGCTGTTAGTCGCTGAGAATATAAGCGTATCAGGCAGAGCGTTGTCTCAATTGGTGGGAGCTCGTTTGGAAAAATTCCCTGTGAGCGTGGAGATCAATCGACGAGTCAAGGATGCTCAGATGGTGGTGGCAGAAATAGAAAAGCAGTTTGTAGCTCCGGGGG
>JBEQCC010000141.1:0-3836 GCA_041639455.1 Pelosinus sp.
ATAGGTTTTGCGCTTTTATTATTTTTTTACTGGCTTTTTAGGTGCCTGTTTGTCAATAAAGAACTTTGTACTTTTCTCTGCCGTTTTAATATTTTTATAGCTGCTTTTAGGGGATACCTTTCCCATGTAATCACCTCCATAGAATCAATCTACTACGATAGTATAGCAGATTTTCTATGCTAAATTCAAAATATTCATATCTTCCATCATTTGGCGCAGGGCTATGATTTGTCTTTTCTGTTCTCTTTCTTGTTCAAAAACATCGCTCATTTCATAAAAGCCCGTTTTTCCCATCAGAAATTGAGATACTTTGTAAGCGCCTTGGGCAAAGGCTTTTTTGGAGTAGGATTGATGAGAGATTTCAATAGAATCATATTCCCCGCATATGAGAACTTTATGCTTCCCAATAATACCGCCTGCCCGAACGGCATGAGTGGGGATCTCATCATTACGATCCAGAACTTCCTGTATTTTCAGAGCAATTTTCTTAGCGGTTCCTGATGGACTGTCTTTTTTCTGCTTATGGTGCTCTTCGTAAATTTCAAAATCATAGGAGTTCATTAACTCCGCCGCTATTTCAGTCATCAACATTAATACATTAACGCCATATGTAATATTCGGTGCCAAGACAACACCAATATTACCTTTTTGTGCTACATTCTTTATTTTTTCAATTTCTGCAGAATCATAGTCAGTTACTGCTGTAACTATACTTACGCCGCATTTTTCTAGGATGTGAATGTTATCGGTTAAAAAGCTTGCGCGTGAAAAATCAATAAGAATGTCTGGTTTATATTGAAATAGTTTTCTTTCTAAATGGTCGCTGGTTTCGATCCTAATTCCTGTATCATTACGATCCAATATCTCCCCAAGATCCTTATTAGCATTAGTACTATTCGGTCTACACAATACCATGCTAAGCACGTTCTGCGAAAGAAGATATTCTGCCACAACTTTTCCTGTTCTACCCAATCCTACTAATGCGATTTTCACCTTATTCGCCCCCCATATAATATACTAACAACCCTATAATACCATTAAGTTGTCAGTTAGTCAAACAATATACTTTAAATACTATAAATGTTAATAAATGGTTAATTAAATATCGGAAAATTTTAAAAGAGCATATTAGTATTTTTATAAGGAATAGTATTGTCATATTGTTGTCATAGGTCTATGTGATAATGGGAGTATTCTAAGACCGGAGGTGAAAATATGATGCATGGGAATCCTGCAATTGGCATTGCTTTTGGCGTGGCTCAAGTTGCTGCAGCAGGAGGCTTTTTCTATCTGCTATACCATATTGCAAAATCATTAAGACGTATTGCAAATCATTTAGATAAACAATAAAAAGAAGCCTCAGCTAATAGAGGCTTCTTTTCTATTTTGTCGTTATTTTAATAAATTGGGTGATAACCTCGCGCTATTCGGCTTTGTTGTCGAAAATGGCCATGGCATGTCTTGTGCCAGGGAAGGTATGGATTTGATGATAGCCTTTGGTAGCAGCATATAATTGATGGGACATACTCACAGGAACAAGGAGATCTGTCTCTTAATGCTGATACAAGATAGGTGTAGTGACAGTTTCAACTGAATTTTGCGTTTATACGCTTTTAATGCAGTATCTTCATACATGCTGCTATACTATCCATCATATTGCAGAAGATGATAAGATAATAGACGTGATATTTTTGTTAAGAAGAATACTAAGGAATAAAACCTCCGATGGTGTGGAGGTTTTTTTAGGTTTAAACCGAATAAGTAACCTTATAGATTGTACGGACGAGAAAGCGTTGACTGGAGGTGAAGTGTTAAGTGCACTTGAGTCAGCGGTAAACGTATCTGGTGATTTGGGTCACGAGATAAAGTCTAGAGAACATAAGGGAGTAAAAGGTATGGCTCAATTTCATAAGGGGAGAAATAATTTAAGCGGAAAAGCCAATCGGAGTTTATTTACAGGAATCGTGCTTTTAGTGCTTGTGTGTATGTCTTTTTATCTAATCTTTGTGCATAAATTGCAGGTAGATCAGTGGTATTATTTAGCGCCGCTGATCATTGCCATTGTTTTATCCGGTTATTATATTAGACGCGGGGTTATATTTCGTTTTGGTGCAAAAGGGGAAACGATAGGCTTAGTAGAAGCACTGCATCTTCCTGAGGATTATCATGTTTTTACCAATGTGAGTATTTCGTATCAGAATTATACTCAAGAAACGGACTTAATTATAGTGGGCATGAAAGGGGTATATGTAGTAGAGGTTAAAAATCACAATGGTCACATTGTAGGAGATGCACAAGATGCGGAATGGACGCAGCATAAAGTAGGGCGGGGCGGCGGAAAATATTCTAAGAAAATGGCTAACCCTGTAAAACAGGTAAAAGGGCAGGTATATAAACTGTCCAAATTTTTAAAGGAACAAGGGATTAATGTATGGGTTGAGGGGATTGTTCTATTCACAAATGAAGCAGTCCATGTAAAGGCTCATAATAGTAGTGTACCCGTTTTATTTCATGACAATCAGTTGAATCATTATATTCTGACTTGCAAGAATCGCCAATATTTGAATAAAACCTTAATTCATAAAGTCGTAGAGATCCTTTCTTCCTTGCAGAAGAAGTAGCTGGAAAAAATGGAGTGTTACAATGAAAAGTAAGGCCGTTACATTAGAAGATGTCTTAGCAGCAAAAGAAGCTAGGTATAATAGGCAGCAAGTATTTAGAAAAAAGTATCAAAAGACAATAGTCAGTATCACCTTAAATGTGCCAGGGGCAGTAAAAGACACTCCTGTCTTAAGACGCCTTAGGGATTATGCTGTGCAAGAAGTGAATAAACAATTTGAAATCCTAGGAGCGGAGCAGATCAATCTATCAACAGGTCCGGAAGCCTTACTTGCAATTGACAATGAGGGGTGGCTAGTCAAGAATGCAGCCGAGAGGATTGAGGAGGCATTTGTTTTTTCACGGTTGTTGGATATTGATGTATTTGACAAGGCCGGTATGCTCTTATCCCGTCGAGATAAGGGGAAAGGGCGGAACTGCTTTGTTTGTGGCGGAGAATTTGTAGTGTGCCGGCGAGAAGGACGGCATAGTATGCAAGATTTGTTGGATGTAGTGGAAAAACTGTTATATCAATTTAGAGCCTATGAAACCAGGTGCATTAGTCCTGTTGCAGAAAGAATCGGAGCATTGGCGATTGAAGCTATGTTGTATGAAGTTACATGTACCCCCTCGCCAGGTTTAGTGGATCGAATCAATAGTGGCGCTCATCGGGATATGGATTTTTATAGTTTCATGGCAAGCTCAGCTTCTCTCGGCAGTTATATGAATCGTTGTGCTCAGGCCGGAATTCTTCATGAAGGAATTGTAGAAGCCTTGCTGCCAGTACTAAGAATTATCGGTTTGGAAGCTGAACAAGCGATGCTGGCGGCTACCCGAGGTGTTAACACGCAAAAGGGAGTGATTTTTTTACTCGGAATTATGACGGGGATTGCCGGATGGCTTCACGGACGTTCATTGCCTGTAACGCAAAGCACTGTACTAGAATATGCTTCACAAATGGTAAACGGGATTGTAGAAAAAGAATTGGCAGGAGCTATTCATAAGAAGGGGCAAGAGCTGACTGCTGGAGAACGTTTATATGTTACCTACGGCATTACGGGTATTCGCGGAGAATTAGCAGAAGGTTTGCCATCGGTACGATATAAGGCTTTGCCAGCCTTGCGGGAAGCCTTGGATAAGGGGCTATCAATCAATGACGCTTTAGTACATACGTTGTTGGTACTTATGACTTGTGTAGATGATACTACCGTCATGCACCGCCATCATCCCGATAAGAT
>JBEQCC010000141.1:3846-6506 GCA_041639455.1 Pelosinus sp.
GATAAGATGAGAGTATGGGTTCGGGAACAGGTGCTAATGGTAATTGAGGCAGGCGGTATGGAAACTGGTGATGGACGAGAGCGGTGTAAGGCTTTAGATCAAGAATTTATTCAAGAAAATGTCAGTCCGGGTGGCGTTGCAGATTTGCTGGCTGTGACATGGTTCCTGCATTCATTATAACTGTCGTAGAAAGGGAGGGATGGAGAATAGTATGTAATATAGCAGAATAAAGATTCATGTTTAAAAAAAGATAAATTTTTTTAAAAGAGTGGCTATTCCCACTTTTATAGTGATGAAAACTGTGGTAGAATAGATAATGAAGCAGCGGAGTTAATGATTACTTAGTGTTGGGGTGGATGCTGAGATAATCTTGGGGGAACTCCGTTGCCCCGAATTTTGATAAAGTATTACAGGTATTCTCGCGAAAGCGGGATTTTTTTGTTATATAAGAATTTAAAAATGTATAGCGTTTTGAAAAAAGCAATGAACCGCAAATGTGGGAATAAATGTAAAGAGCACGAAGGGATATTGCCTATTCTTCGTGTTCTTTACATTTATTCGAATCTTCGCGGTTCAAATGTTTTTAGTCTTTCCGGTATTTTTCTGGCAGTGTTTCTTGTGAAAAATGATCCCAGCCAAGTCTTTCAATAAGCTGTCCTAAGCGTTCTTTACTTTTTCCATGCTGGCGGAAGTAGGTTAATATGCTGTTCACGATAGACGCAATCTCATCAGCAGGTACCTTTTCGGCAACGGGAGTTGCAATTTGTGCAGAAAAGCCTGAGTTGCCGCCAACCACTAAGGTATATCCTTTGGCTGTGCCATACATGCCGATATCTTTCACAAATGGTTCAATGCAGCAATTTGGACAGCCGCTGACACCAATGCGCAGCTTACTGGGTAATTCTTGACCGAAGAATTCTTTGTCCAGGGCAAGACCTAAGCCTGTACTATCTTGCAGCGCTCTGGGACAGTCGGGTTTTCCAGGGCAGAAAGCAACGGCACGTACTTGTTTTGCAATGAAAGATTCACCTTGGCAGCCAAGTTCGGCTATGGCTTTTTCTCCATCTGCAAGGTTAAGTCCTATAATTGTAATCGTATTTCCCACGATCTTTAAAGATCCATTATATTTATCAGCGATATCGGCAATTTGTCTAAGTTGAGCAGCGGTAGTTAAACCACCGGGAATGTGGGGTGTTACGGGGAATTTAATTTTTTTATTTAAAAAAGGAATATTTGCTAATGGTATCGTCATGAAGACCCTCCTTTAGATGATAATGCGGTTCCACCTTTTATTATAAGTAGATGATTGCCAGTGTCTGTGACGGAAATCACAATAAATTATTTTTATTAAAAGATGGTACTCCAATATTCATTTTTAAATGGCAGGATTTTGTAAATAAATAGCGAAATTCTAACAGCACAGTACAATGTAAAAATTGCTGCTACGCATTTAAATTGGAGTGATAGGAATGAAGGGAACAGTTGTTGCCACTTGGGTCAGTACTGCTCGTAATGTGTGGGGTCAGGATTTGGTCAACAAAGCAATGGAGAGTGCAGGATGGGTGAAGGATCGTATTGTTGGCCCAACGGAAGACGTTGAGGACAATGGGGTCAAAACGTTTATAACGTCTTTGGCGACTTCCTTAGGCAAATCAGAGGATGATATTTGGTTAACCATTGGGAAAGATAATATTAGAGCTTTTTTAGCTGTCTACCCGGCTTTCTTTCAACAGGAAACCTTGTATTCTTTTCTTAGATCCATGTATGATGTGCATGTAGTTGTTGTACAACGAATTTCAGGTGCTAATCCGCCAGAGATTTTAATTGAACCCATTTCAGAATATGAGGCAATTTTTAGTTATAAATCAAAACGAGGAATGTTCGGTTACCTCAATGGTCTTCTTCTCGGTGGTGCAGAGCATTTTAAGGAAGAGATTAAGACAGAAGTCTTGGAAAAGTCTGCTGAGCATATGAAACTAAAAATTAGGTTCTCCCAGCCTATTACATATAATAAAAAATATCGTGTGAATCAGCTGTTATCTTTTGGTTTTATCAAAAGATTGCCCGTCAAGATAGGCGTAGGGGTTGCTCTCATCACTGCTGCAGCAGATGGGATATTAGCCTTGCTTGGTGTTTCTGTTCCCTTATGGTCAGCAGTGGTTAGTGGGGGTATTGCAGGGATTGTATCTTCTCTTTTGTTAACACCTTTTGCTGCGATCCATGAAGAACTCCAAAATATGCAGGAGCGCAAGTATTTTCATGAAACCAATCTTTATACTGACGATGAGTTCGAAGGCATTATGCAAGGCTTATCCTCATATAAAAAACGATTAAAGCGTGAGTTTGTAGGATTTAAAGGTACGGGCGATGAAATGAATAAATATGCGGATACCTTTAATGTATTAGCAGATGAAATGAAGGATACTTCCCGGGGGATTTCCGGCGTGGTATATGACGTAGCAACTGCTGCTGGTAATCAGGCTATTGAGACTACTGAGGCAGTTGGTATTTTAAGTGGTAATTTAGAGACGTTAAAAACCTTTGTCGTGGAGCAGAATCGTAACAAAATACAACTGGAAGCAGCCGTATCGGAAATTAATCATGGTTTTCGAGAGGTAGAGACATCGGGGTCTAAGTTGCAGCATAGTTTAGAAAAATTT
>JBEQCC010000142.1:0-6500 GCA_041639455.1 Pelosinus sp.
GACAATAAAAATGTTAGCTTTAGAGAATTACTTTGTGGATCAAAACCAATTCTTCCAATTTCAGGGTAACGAACAAGAATAGAAATCAATAAATTGACACCATCAGAAACTTGCTCATCATATTGTTTGTATTTAGGCATAAAAAAATCACCGTCCAATAGTATGATAAAAATGTTAGTATGATCTATGTTATTCTCTAAGAATGACGAGAACTCCTTTTTAAAATATATGGAAGAATATAAAAACGACCTTAAATAAGGTCGTTTTTATATTCTTCCATATATTTTTTGATTTATTTTGCGTAATCAACAGCACGTGTTTCACGAATTACAGTTACTTTTATTTGTCCTGGATACTCAAGATCATTTTCAATTTTTTTGACAATATCTCTTGATAATCTAACAGATGCTAGATCATCAATTTTATCTGGTTTAACCATAATACGAATTTCACGACCAGCTTGAATCGCAAATGATTTTTCTACGCCTTCAAAAGATTCTGCTATTTCTTCTAATCGTGTTAATCGTTTTAGGTAACTTTCAAGACTCTCACGACGAGCACCAGGTCTAGCTGCTGAAATAGCATCAGCAGCAGCTACTAATACTGCCTGTACTGTGATAGGCTCTTCATCACCATGATGAGCACCAATCGCGTTCACCACTTCAGGTGATTCGCGATATTTTTTTGCTAAAGTCATGCCTAATTCAACATGGGAGCCCTCCATCTCATGATTGACTGCTTTACCAAGATCGTGTAGAAGGCCTGCTCGTTTTGCTAGCATCACATCTACACCTAACTCAGCAGCCATGACGCCCGCTAAATGGGCGACTTCGATAGAATGTTTAAGTACATTTTGCCCATAACTGGTGCGATATTTTAAACGACCAAGAAGTTTAATAATTTCTGGATGAAGTCCATGAACCCCAGTTTCAAAGGTGGCCTGTTCGCCAGCTTCTTTAATTCGTTGCTCCACTTCTTTCTGGGCCTTCTCAACCATTTCTTCAATGCGCGCGGGATGAATTCTTCCGTCAGCAATTAATTTTTCTAGAGCAATTCTAGCGACTTCTCTACGTATCGGATCAAAGCCAGACAAGATAACGGCTTCGGGAGTATCATCAATAATAAGATCAATACCAGTAAGAGTCTCTAAGGTTCTAATATTACGTCCTTCACGTCCGATAATGCGACCTTTCATCTCATCATTAGGTAACGCTACAACTGAAACAGTAGTTTCTGCAACATGATCTGCAGCACATCGCTGAATTGCTAAAGAGATGATATTACGTGCCTTTTTGTCAGCCTCTTCTTTTGCTTGTTGTTCTAATTCTTTAATCATCATTGCTGTTTCAAGTTTAATTTCTTCTCGAGCGTTCGCTAATAATAAATTACGAGCTTCTTCAGATGTTAACCCTGAGAGTCTTTCTAATTCAGCTAATTGTTTGGCATATAAAGTATTAATTATTTCTTGACTTTTATCTAATTCAGCTTCTTTATGGCTGATAATCTCCTCTTTTTTCTCAAGAGAGTCAACTTTCCTGTCAAGATTTTCCTCTTTCTGCATTAAGCGTCGTTCTAAACGTTGGAGCTCAGAACGACGTTCTTTAGTTTCTCGTTCTAATTCATTCCTAAGTTTATGAATATCCTCTTTTGCTTCCACCAATGCTTCTTTTTTCTTAGCTTCACTTGAACGTTCTGCCTCAACGATTATTTTTCTTGCAGCTTCTTCAGCTGAGATTATTTTTGCTTCAGCAGTTTTTTTGCGTATCCAATAGCCTATGCCAAAGCTGAAGAACGCAACAAGTGCAATAGTTAAAATAAATTCAAATATAATCCTTACACCTCCTTTTATTTCCGTGTTTTAAGGGTAAAGCTGAGAATCGTGAATCAGCTTTTAAAGCATTTCGCAATTACTCCCCTACAGTAACTGATTTTTATTGGATAAGTATGGACAATTGCTTACACAATTGACTAATTCAATTGTAAATGTTTTTCAAAGTAGTGTCAAGTTATCCCTTATGTCTCTTAGTTGAGTTTAAAGGAAAACCAAATAACTTTGAGAATCGTTTATATCTCATGATAACTTGTAATAAACATAAAATGATTTGGCATTAGCCAAATCATTTTATGTTTATTACAAGTTATCACTGTGATAAATAAGTTGTAAGACTTTATGAATGCTAGTCGCTGAAAAACCTCTAGAGGCTAAATAGCGATAAATCTTTTCTTTTGTAGTCGTATCGAAGCTTTTAAAACGGGCAGTAACTATTTTAAGCGCAGATTTCCACTCTTCAATATCATCGAAATCCTTTACCATTTCAGATAAAATTACATCTGGTAAACCACGTAGCTTTAATTTGTAAAGAATCTGCTTGGTGCTATATTTATTTGTTTCTAAGTATTTATGAAATAAATGATTTGCAAGTTTAATATCATTTATGTAATTATACTCTTTTAAACGACCAAAAACCTTCTCAATGGCATCGCAGCTATAATCCTTATATTCTAATTTCTGCTGTAGTTCTTTTTCACTATAGGAACGGCGAGTTACTAAGTGTAATGAGTAGTGCCAGATATCATTATGATTATTCAAGGGATGAATCATCCAAAGGGTCGGCCACAACAGCTTGTACTTTGCCGACCAAGAGCAATTCTCGAATCTTCTTGTCGATTTCATCTGCAATGTCGGGATTTTGTTTAAAGAATTCCTTTACATTCTCTCGTCCTTGTCCAAGGCGAGTATCTTTATAGGAATACCATGCTCCACTTTTATTGATAACTTCAAATGAAGTTCCAATATCGACTAAGCATCCTTCGTGGGAGATTCCTTCACCATACATAATATCAAACTCAGCTTGCTTAAATGGTGGAGCAACTTTATTTTTAACAACCTTTACTTTAGTACGGTTACCGATAATATCATTACCTTGTTTGAGACTCTCAGCTCTTCTTACCTCTAGCCTTATTGTAGAATAGAATTTTAGAGCACGTCCGCCAGTTGTTGTTTCTGGATTACCAAACATAACGCCTACTTTTTCACGAATTTGATTAATAAACACAACGATTGTACGTGATTTACTAATGATACCGGTTAATTTACGTAATGCTTGTGACATTAGCCGCGCATGTAAACCCACATGAGAATCACCCATTTCGCCATCAATTTCCGCTTTGGGTACTAAAGCGGCAACTGAATCAATTATGATAATGTCAATCGCATTACTTCTTACTAGAGCTTCACAGATTTCTAGAGCTTGTTCACCATTATCCGGCTGTGAGATGAGCAAATTATCAATATCAACACCAAGATTTTTAGCATATCCAGGGTCTAGGGCATGCTCAGCATCAATAAATGCTGCTAATCCACCAGACTTTTGGGTTTCGGCTATCATATGCAAGGCAACGGTTGTTTTACCAGATGATTCAGGACCGTATACTTCTATCATTCTACCTCTAGGTACGCCACCAATGCCAAGGGCAATATCAAGTGGTAATGCACCTGTTGGAATAACTTCGACATTCATCCTGGCAGCAGCTTCACCCAATTTCATAATAGAGCCTTTGCCAAAATCTTTTTCAATTTTGCGTACAGCACTTTCTAATGCTTGTAATTTATCTGATGTTGTTGATTTCTCCATGTATTTCATCCCCCTTATTAAATATCATTGTACAAACATTTGTTCGTAATGTCAATAGTCATTAATTTAATGATGGATTACCTTCTAAAGTTAAGGAAGATTAGCAATTAATAATTGTCTGCAGGTAATAGCTAGCGTAAAAGAATTTTAGATGAAACAGGCGAATATTTAAAAAAATGCATAATAAAAGAGGACTATGCAGTCCCCTTTTATTATGTTTTGAAAAAGCTAGATTTTACGGATAAATATAGCTTGATTATCTGCTTTTAGCAGGTTCAACGTTAATCTTATATCCTTTAATCGAGCTTTTATGTAGTACAGCGATAACATGCTCTGCTACATCCATTGGTACTTCTACAAAAGTAAATTTTTCATAAATATTGATTACACCAATTGTATTTCCAGAGATGTCGGCTCCCTCTGCTATCGTGCGTACAATATCTTCAGGGCGGATTTTCTGTGCTCTACCAGCATTAATAAATAAACGTACCATACCTGCTTCAGCGCCAGTATTAGTAAAGTCAGGTTTTTCTTCTTCAACGGTAAACTTTTCTTTAAATCCTTCTTGTGCAAGTTTTAAAGCAGCAGCAGCAATCTCTATTGGGTCATAATCAGCAGCTAAATCCACAATAATATTCTGATAGACTTCAAACTTTCCCTGTTCGATTGTTTGCACTAAACGATTCTTAATGATTTCTCGTTGACGATCTAAAATGTCAGCAGCTGAAGGTAGTTGTTTGCGTATAATACGTGATTTAGTTAGTTTCTCAATCAGTTTAAGTTGGCGGTATTCACGAGGATTAATAAAGGTGATTGCCACACCTTTTTTACCAGCACGTCCTGTACGTCCAATGCGATGTACATACGCTTCATTATCCTGAGGAATATCGTAATTGAAGACATGTGTGATATCATCAATATCTATACCGCGAGCAGCAACATCTGTGGCTATTAATAATTCAAGTTTTCCATCACGAAATTTTTTCATAACTCTATCACGTTGTGCTTGACTTAGATCACCGTGTAAACCATCAGCCATATAGCCGCGTCCTTGCAGTGATACAACCAAGTCATCTACACCTCTTTTAGTACGGCAAAAGATAATCGATTGACCTGTTGTCTCTACATCTAAAACGCGACATAATGCTTCTAATTTTTCTCGTGTTTCATAATAAATTTGGTCAATAAGAGGTACTGTAAGCTGCTCTCTATTGATCGAGATCGTTTTTGGATTATTCATGTATTTTCTTGCTAAAGTAGCAATTGGTCCTGGCATAGTAGCAGAAAATAAGAGTGTTTGTCTTCCTTCAACAGGAACTTCTTGCATAATTGTTTCAATATCTTCAACAAAGCCCATATCAAGCATTTCATCAGCTTCGTCAAGAATAAGCGTTTTTACAGCGTCAAGTTTTATTGTTTTCCGGCGAATGTGATCTAAAAGTCTACCTGGAGTACCAATTACAACATGTACGCCCATACGTAGAGCCTTAATTTGTCGGTCAATTGGTTGTCCACCATAAATAGGTAAGGTTTTTATTCTTTTGAACTTACCTATCTTTGCCAGCTCTTCTGATACTTGAATTGCAAGTTCACGAGTTGGAGTAAGTACCAATACTTGTATTTGACGACTATCAGCAATTTTTTCTATAGCAGGTATGCCAAATGCAGCGGTTTTACCTGTACCTGTTTGTGCCTGTCCAATAACATCGTGGCCTTCAAGTACGAGAGGAATGGTTTGGTTTTGAATCGGTGAGGGTTCTTCAAAACCCATTTCAGCAATTGCTGAAAGTAGTTTTTTGCTTAATGGAATAGTACCAAATAATTGAGTATCGTTCAATGTATAGCCCCCTAGTTTTTATTTAAATTTATATTATAACGATAATGTATACTGTCTTAGCATATGTAAAGCGGCTTGTGATATACGATATTTAATGTCAGTACGCTGACCATTAAATGTATGATGTTGGCATTGTATACCAGCGGGGCCATCAATTGCAATAAATACCGTACCAACAGGTTTTGTTGGAGTAGCGCCAGTTGGGCCAGCTATGCCGGTAATTCCTAATCCAATACTAGCAACAAATTTTTTACGAATGCCAGCAGCCATAAGGCATGCCGTCTCTTGGCTTACCGCACCAAGTTCAGTAATAATTTGCGGTGTTACATCAACAAAATCAGTTTTAATTCGATTGGTGTAACAAACTATAGAACCTATAAGGTAATCTGAACTACCAGAAATATCGGTAATGCGACTGGTAACCAGACCGCCTGTACACGATTCGGCTAATGCAACAGTTAACTGTTTCTTAGTTAAAATTTCCCCAATATTTGCTTCGAGAGTATCATTATCTAGACCCCAAATGTAATCGGCAATGTTTTGCCTAAGTTGTTTTTCTAATTTATCAATTAATGTTTGGGCTTCATTTTTGCTAGCGCCCTTAGCAGTAAGGCGAACAACAATTTCGCCTTGTCTTGCCAACAATGCAATTGTTGGATTAGACTGGGATACAATAAATCCTTTGATTTTTTCTTCTAGCGAGGATTCACCTATTCCATAAGTATGTAATACTCTAGATATAATTGCCCCTTGTGAATTAAAATGACTTTTAAGATATGGAACCACTGCTTGTTCAAACATAGATTTTAATTCGTGAGGAGGTCCAGGTAAATGAATAATTATTTTATTGTTATGTTCTACGATCACACCAGGAGCTGTGCCATTTTCATTTTTTAATACAAGAGATCCTTTAGGAATCATAGCTTGCCGCAGGTTACTTTCAGTCATAGAAAGGTTACGTTTGGCAAGAAGATCTGTCATGTGAGCTACACTTTCTTCATGTAAAAATAGAGGCCGATTTAATAGGT
>JBEQCC010000143.1:0-6490 GCA_041639455.1 Pelosinus sp.
GAGGCATTGACCATGATAATGCTGATTGCTGCTCCCATGTTAGGATTAGGTTTGTTAGTGGGGATTTTAGTAAGTATTTTTCAAGCGACTACTCAGATTCAAGAGCAAACCTTAGTATTTATTCCTAAAATTATAGCAATTTTTATCGCGATATTGGTCTTTGGTCCGTGGATGTTAAGTTTGATGGTTGATTATACTCGTGAGATTTTTATCAACCTACCAAACTTGGTACGTTAACGTAAGGGGTAATTAGTTGTGGATCTTTTTGCACTTCTGCAAAATCAAGTAGCCTTTTTCTTGTTAATTTTTGTTCGCATAACTGGCATCTTCATAATGACTCCTATTTTTGGCAGCAGAAACATTCCAGTCAGCATTAAAGCTGGCTTGTCATTAATCCTTACATATATATTATTTCCGATCGTATTTAATGATCGTGCTGTAATACCTAATGATTTCCTTCCTTACATCTTTCTTGTAATAGGAGAACTTCTTATTGGATTAACCATAGGCTTTTTAAGTTCATTGGTTTTTTCTGCGATACAAATGGCAGGACAATTATTGGACATGCAGATTGGATTTGGGGTTGTTAATATCATTGATCCTCAATCCGGTGGTCAAGTACCTTTAGTTGGTAACTTCAAGTATATGCTGGCGTTGATTATTTTCCTAGCAACAAATGGACATCATGTGTTACTATCTGCTTTGTTTGTCATTTTTAAGTTAATGCCAGTCACCGGTGTGGTAGTTAAAGCGGCTCTAACAAATTTTGTAGTTGATATGGTGGGAGGTACTTTCATTATTGCCATGAAAATAAGTTCGCCTATACTTATTTCGCTGGTAATAACGGATGTAGCTCTTGGCATTTTGGCTCGTACGATGCCGCAAATGAACATATTTGTGGTCGGTGTGCCAGGAAAAATTCTTGTCGGTTTATTTGTCTTATCTTTAGCATTACCTTTTTATATATTTTTTTTGGAGATGGCGTTTAATGGGATGTATAAAGATATTTTCCGACTTCTTTCCATGTTCTAACAAAGTACAGTTGCAGCCCTTTTCTAAGAGTGTGTCCTTCGATTTGCAACTGTTTGCCGGAGAAAAAACAGAAGAGGCTACGGCTAAGCGAAAAGGAGAAGCTCGTCAAAAAGGACAAGTTGCTAAAAGTACGGAAGTTAACTCGGCATTTGTTATTTTAGCAGCATTTTTTACATTAAAGCTAATTGGTTCTTATATTTATGATGAGCTCACGAGATACATGCAACTTAGTTTTTCTAATGTTGCAATGCCTGATATGACGATTAATTCCATTCGGGAAGTATTCCTTGGTTTTGCCATCGTCTTTTTAAAGACAGTACTGCCCGTTATGTGTGTGATCTTGATTGTGTCATTAACGATTAATTTTATTCAAGTTGGCTTTCTTTTTTCTTCTGAGCCTCTTATGCCTAAATTTAGCAAAATTGACCCTATTTCGGGATTTGGACGTTTATTCTCAAAACGAACATTAGTGGAACTCGTAAAATCTTTAATAAAAATAGTCATTATCGGCTACTTTATTTATCGATTTATGAGAAAACAAATTGATCAGATTCCTGGTCTAATCAGCGCTGAGCTCATTGATTCGTTACAGTTAACGGCATCCTTAATTTTGAATCTGGTATTTCAAATTAGTGCAGTAATGATTGTTTTGGCTGCATTTGATTATTTTTATCAATGGTGGGAACACAAGGAAAGCTTAAAGATGAGTAAAGATGATATTAAACAAGAATTTAAGCAGTCAGAAGGTGACCCGCTGATTAAAGGGAAAATAAAACAGCAGCAGCGAGCAATGTCGATGAAGCGCATGATGCAAGAAGTTCCAAAGGCAGATGTCATCGTAACCAATCCTACTCACTTTGCTGTTGCCTTAAAATATGAAAAATCTATGGCAGCTCCCATTATCGTAGCAAAAGGTCAAGATTTAATTGCTCAGAGAATTAAGGAGGTTGCCAAAGAAAATAAAGTAGTAGTTGTTGAAAATAAAATTTTAGCAAGGGCTTTATATGCGGCAGTAGATATCGGTTACCCTGTACCACCAGAATTATATCAAGCTGTTGCAGAAGTTTTAGCATATGTTTATAAGTTAAAAAAACGATTGTCCTAAGTTGTAGAAGGAGTAAAAAATGGCTACGCAAACATCGTCTTTTCCTGGTTTAAGTAAGCTAACTAAATATAATGATATTATAGTAGCCCTTGGAATTATTACCATTGTTATTATGATGATCATTCCTTTACCAACATTCTTATTAGATTTATTATTAGCGTTAAATATTTCCTTAGCTCTTGTGATTGTAATGATTGCTGTTTATAATGTAGAACCATTGCAATTTTCAATTTTCCCTTCTTTATTATTGATTACCACCTTATTTCGTTTAGCACTAAATGTATCTTCTACGCGGCTTATTTTGCTGGACGGTTATGCTGGTGAAGTGATTATGGCGTTTGGTAATTTTGTTGTCGGTGGTAATGCAATTGTCGGTTTTATTGTGTTTGTTATTTTAATTATTATACAGTTCTTAGTAATCACCAAGGGATCTGAGCGTGTTGCTGAGGTTGCTGCCAGATTTACATTGGATGCTATGCCTGGTAAACAAATGAGCATTGACGCTGATCTAAATTCTGGCGCTATTACCGATAATGAAGCGCGACAGCGTCGCGTTAAGATTCAGCGGGAAGCTGATTTTTATGGTGCGATGGATGGTGCCAGTAAGTTCGTAAAAGGTGATGCGATAGCCGCAATTATTATTATTGTGATTAATATCGTTGGCGGTTTTATTATCGGTATGGTTCAGCGGGATTTAGGCGTGTTAGAAGCTTTACAGAGTTATACGTTGTTGACAGTGGGGGAAGGATTAGTGAACCAGATTCCAGCGCTTTTAATATCCACCGCAACTGGTATCGTAGTAACAAGAGCTGCATCAGAATCCAATTTGGGTAACGATCTCGTAGGACAGATATTTACGAATCCGAGGGTATTTTTTATTGTTGCAGGGGTATTGGCAGTGATGGGTTTTGTTCCAGGTTTGCCTCTAATTCCTTTTATAAGTCTTAGTCTTATTTGTTTTGCAGTTGGTTATATATTGGAAAGGACGATTCAATATAAACAAAATTCACAAGAGACTGATTTAGAGGAAAAGGAAAATGAAGAAGTTCGAAATCCAGAAAACATTGTATCATTGTTACAGATTGATACAATGGAGTTAGAGATTGGTTATAGCTTAATACCAATGGTTGATATTTCTCAAGGAGGAGATTTATTAGACCGGGTAGTTATGATTCGTAGGCAATGCGCTTTAGAATTAGGACTTATCGTACCTACCATTCGAATTCGGGATAATATTCAACTAAAACCGAATGTATATGTAATAAAATTAAAAGGAATCGAGATTGCGAAAGGAGAATTATTATTAGATCATTATTTAGCGATGAACTCAGGCACTGTTTTTGAAGAAGTGAATGGGATTGAAACGGTAGAGCCGGCTTTCGGTTTACCAGCTTTATGGATTCAAGAGACGAATCGTGAACAAGCTGAACTTGCAGGATATACGGTAGTAGATCCTGTATCAGTGTTGGCCACTCATCTAACAGAAGTTATCAAATCCTATGCTTTTGAAATCTTAGGGCGTCAAGAAGTTCAGACTTTAGTTGATTCTGTAAAACAACATAATCCTGCAGTAGTAGAAGAGTTGACGCCTGCCTTATTATCTATTGGTGACATTCAAAAAGTGTTAGCAAAATTATTACATGAGCGAATCTCCATTCGAGATATGGTGACTATTTTTGAAACGTTGGCTGATTACGCTCAAATTACTAAGGATACTGATATTTTAACGGAATATGTGCGGCATGCATTGGCTAGGCAAATATCGCGGCAGTATGCGCAGAATAATATGTTAACCTGCATAACCGTTGATCCGCAGCTAGAAAATCTTATTGCAGGAGCAGTCCAGCGTAATGAAAGTGGTTCCTATGTAGTACTTGAGCCACAGGTACTGCAGAACATTATATCGAGTATATCAAAGGAATTGCCGAAAATAACAAACATTGGCTATCAACCTATTATTCTCACCAGTCCTGCAATCAGAACATATTTTTACAAATTAGTTGAACGCAGCGTACCTAATTTAATTGTTTTATCTTATGCGGAGCTAGAGACTAAGGTTGATGTGCAATCATTAGGGATGGTGAGAGTATAATTGAAAGTTAGAGTGTTTACTGCTGATTCTATGCAAAATGCTATCGCCCAGGCGAAAGGTGCCTTGGGGCGTGATGCTATTATTTTACATACACGAAAATTTCGCAAAGGCGGTTTTTGGGGGTTCTTTTCTAAGGAGGAGGTAGAGGTCACAGCAGCTGTTGACACTTCTATTGCTACTATACCTCCCCCAAAGACAGAGCCTTGTGTTGAAGATGCTGCTGTACAATCTGAACTTGCCAGTATGCGTAGTTTACTTGAAAAGGTAATATTAAAAATTCCTCAAGGCAGCGAACATTCCTCTGTTCTTAATCTGTTAATGAATAATGACATTGATATGCAGATTGCAGGACAAATTATAAATGATTTGCCAATGGATTATACGAATTTTGATGTTGAGAGCCCAGAACTGAAGCAGTTGCTTATTACACAGATTCAAACTTGTTTTAAAGGTGTAGAAGGTATTAAGATCCCTGAACAAGGTAGAAAGATAGCGGCATTTTTTGGACCAACAGGGGTAGGTAAGACTACTACCATTGCAAAATTGGCAGCTAAATTTGCGATTCAAGAAGGATACCAGATTGCGCTAATAACTGCCGATACCTATCGTATCTCTGCTGTAGAGCAATTAAAGACGTATTCTGATATTATGGGGATACCTATTCATGTGGTGTATGCAGCTGATGAACTTAAAGCGATATTAGATAGTAATCAGGACAAGCAGCTGATATTAATTGATACAGCTGGACGAAGTCCTCATAGTGATGAGCAGTTAGACGAGCTGACAAAACTTTTACATATTGATGATGCGATTGAAAAATATTTAGTATTAAGTGCTACTACTAAATATAAGGATGCATTAGATATTGTAAAAAAATTTTCTATATGTGTACCTAATAAAGTAATCTTTACAAAAATTGATGAAACACGAAACATTGGCACTATTGTGAATCTATTATATCAATTTCCGATATCACTTTCCTATGTAACCAATGGGCAAAATGTTCCCGATAATATAGAGTTAGTGGATATTAATAGGTTAACGCCATTGATTTTAAGAGATTTGTAATCATGTGGGATCAAGCGGAAAAATTACGAAAAATGGTGCAAAATTCATCAGAAAAAAAAAAGCAGCTCCGTTATTAAAGCAAATCGTATCCATGCGAGGGTCATTACGGTTACTAGTGGTAAAGGTGGTGTTGGTAAAACTAATTTTACCGTGAATTTAGCACTGGCACTGGCTAAATTAGGACAAAGAGTGTTGATAATAGATGCTGATTTGGGAATGGGAAATGTGGATGTAATACTGGGGTGTTCAACACCATATAACATTCTGCATTTGTTAGAAGGTGGATTTTCCTTAGTTGATATTATAACAGAGGGGCCTTTTGGAATAAAATTTATGTCAGGTGGGTCTGGGATTTATAATTTAGCAAATCTAGATGATTCACAGCTTACGCGTATTATTAATAAAATTACGTTATTAGATGATTTAGCAGATATCATTTTGATTGATACTGGTGCAGGCATCAGTAAAAGTGTAATGAATTTTGTGGTAGCTGCTGATGAAGTAATTATTGTAACAACTCCGGAGCCAACGGCAATTACTGACGCTTATGCGATGGTGAAAACCTATGTAAGTCACTCTGGAACTGCTGTATTAAAGTTAGTGATTAATCGCGTAATGGAGCCTGATGAAGGAAATATTGCAGCCGATAAGTTGATTAAAGTAGCACTTAAGTTCTTGGGATTAACAATCAGCAGTCTTGGTTTTGTTTATGAAGATAGCAATCTAGTTAGAGCTGTAAAAAAGCAAACACCGTTATTATTGGCATTTCCTAATACTGCATCAGCACGCTGTATCGAACAAATAGCCGATCGTTTATTAGATAGGGCTAGTAGTAAGACTACAGGGGTTAAAGGTTTTTTTAATAAGTTATTAGGATTAATGCGGTGAGTTTGTGTCAGTAAGGAGGAAAGATTTATTAGTTTGGAACAGATAGTAAAAGTAAATCAACGTTTGGAAATTATGTTATCCCAAAATAGCAATACCCCACGTTTTACTAGTCGTGTTGAAGAATTTACTTCTAATGAGATGGTAATTGCCATGCCGATGCAAAAGGGGCGTCCTATCTTTCTGGAAAGCGGACGTGGATTTTATGGTAAAATTATTACTGAGAGTGGCGTTTATATTTTTAAAAGTAAATTTCTGAGTAAGAGAATGTATCCGTTACCGGTATGGATTGTTACAATACCAGATCG
>JBEQCC010000144.1:0-6486 GCA_041639455.1 Pelosinus sp.
TACTTCAATTTTTTAGCAGGTACAATTATCTGCTTTGTTTGCTTTGCTTAAAAATACTCACAAAACAAGAAACACTAAATCAAACGATACTTTCTGTTTCATTTAGTCTTTCTTTTGCAAAACTACACTGTGTTAATTGTCAAATATTCTTAACTTAATGACATTGCCCAAGGGGCGCCCATGTTTATATCTTAGCCATTTTTACGTTCTCTGCCACGTAATGTACGGCTTAAAATTGCTTTACGCAGACGAATGCTCTTAGGAGTCACCTCTACCAATTCATCTTTATTAATATATTCTAATGCTTGTTCTAAACTTAATATTCGAGGTGCAGTTAAACGCAACGCTTCATCAGAAGCACTTGTCCGCATATTGGTAACATTTTTCTTTTTGCATGGATTAACATCCATATCCATTTCTCTAGTGTTTTCACCAATGATACTACCCTCATATACCGTTTGTCCTGGTACAATAAATAAGGTCCCTCTTTCTTGCACACCAAAGATACCATAACCGGTTGTTTCACCTGCTTCAAAAGCAACTAAAGCACCGCGGCTGCGTCCTGGTATATCGCCTTTATATGGTGCATAGCCATGGAATAAGTGGTGCATAATGCCATTTCCCTTGGTACTAGTCAAGAACTCAGAACGGAAACCAATTAATCCACGAGCAGGAATGACAAATTCCATACGAAGATAGCCAGCAATCTCTGTCATATTCACTAGGTCGGCTTTGCGAGTACCCAGTTTTTCCATAACAGCACCCATAAATTCTTGAGGAACATCAATGGTTAAAGCCTCCATTGGCTCACACCGCTGTCCATTAATGGTTTTGTAAATAACTTCTGGTTTGCCAACCTGGAATTCAAAACCTTCACGACGCATGGTTTCAATTAAAATTGACAGATGCAATTCACCACGACCCGATACTTCAAACGTATCTGCACTTTCTGTTTCCCGAACTTTTAGGCTTACATTGGTTTCTACTTCACGAAATAGTCGATCACGCAAATGCCTCGTAGTGATGAATTGACCTTCACGCCCAGCAAGAGGGCTATTGTTAACACTAAAGGTCATCGCCAATGTTGGTTCATCAATATCAATGGTTGGCAATGCTTCAGGATTTTCCGTATCAGCAATGGTTTCACCAATATTTACATCATCCAGTCCAGTAATTGCAACGATATCTCCTAATGCTACCTCTTGGACTTCAGTACGTTTTAAACCTTGGTAGGTATATAAACGTCCCAGTTTCGCTTTCTTCTGAATTTCACCATTTAAAACTAAAACTTGTTGTCCATTCGTAGCTTTACCACGAATAACACGTCCGATAGCAATACGTCCTACATAATCATCATAGTCCAGAGTGGTAACCATGATTTGCAGTGGTCCATCCATTTCACCTTGAGGAGCAGGAATTTCAGCTACCAATAACTCAAATAAAGGCTGTAGATTATCACTGTCATCTTCCATATTCAATTTAGCAATACCAGCTCTGGCTGCTGCATAAACAATCTTAAACTCTAATTGCTCATCCGTAGCATCCAGTTCCATAAATAATTCAAACACTTCATCGGCAACGTCCTTTACCCGCTGATCTGGACGGTCAATTTTATTGATAACAACAATCGGTTTTAATTTTTGCTCTAAGGCTTTTTTCAAAACATATTTAGTCTGAGGCATAGGACCTTCAAAAGAGTCTACTAGTAATAGAACTCCGTCCACCATATTAAGTACTCGCTCTACCTCACCGCCAAAGTCAGCATGTCCTGGTGTATCCACAATATTAATTTTTACACCATCATGCATAATAGCAGTATTTTTTGACAGGATGGTAATACCCCGCTCACGTTCAAGATCATTAGAATCCATAACCCGTTCAGCCACAGTTTCATTGGCACGGAATACTCCGCTTTGTCTTAGCATTGCGTCTACCAGAGTCGTTTTACCATGGTCAACGTGCGCAATAATGGCAACGTTGCGTAAATCAGTACGTTTCATAAATTAAGCCCTCCTACAAAGTCAACAAAGAAAGGATGCGTTTTACTGCACCCTTTTATTTTCGCATACAAACCACTATATTATACTGTCGTCTTGCTGTCAATTATAAATATTAAAAATTACCAATATATTTTAGATTATAGGATAATTTTTTCTTTCCTATACATCTTTTTTTAATTTATTGATGTAGACTTGCATGTTATCTAAGCTGCGCATAATATCTCCCATCTTCTTATTATCAGCACTGCCTAATTGTTCAAGATGTCTCCGGTATTCGCCATACTCTCTGTCCAATAATTCTAAATGCTCTTGCAGCTGTCTTATTGCTGGGTCTATCACTTCGGCTTGATCAATGGTCCACTCTAATCCATTTAAGAGTGCTGCATCACCATAATTAGGAATATAAGTCGAAACATCTAACTTCTCTTTAATTAGCTGCGCAAAGGGTTCTGATGCTTCCACCTCTCCATGTACTAAAAAAATATTGACAGGCTTTCTTTTATAATAGGTTAACCATGTCAACAGCTGCTCTTGATCAGCATGTGCAGAGAAACCGTCCAGGCTGTAAATAGTCGCTCTCACACTTATTTCTTCTCCCATAATTTTCACCTTGCTTGCGCCTTCTACCAAACGTCGTCCTAAGCTGCCTTGTGCCTGGTAGCCGACAAACAATATACTCGATTCTGGTCGCCACAAATTATGTTTTAGGTGATGAAGAATACGACCAGCATCAGCCATTCCACTGGCAGAAATAATAATCACAGGTTCGCTTAAGCTATTGAGTGCTTTGGATTCATCAGCAGTTCTTGTAAAACGCAGCTGAGGCATTTGCAAAGGATTATCCTTAGTACTTTTTAGCATTTCTTTAGCTTCTGCATCAAAATCCTGAGTATTACGCATAAAAATATCGGTAGCAGATATAGCGAGTGGACTATCGATAATCACTGGTATATTGGGAATTTTTCCTGCTTTCAAAAGATTATGCAAATAATACAGCATGGTTTGAGTACGGCCTACAGCAAAAGAAGGAATAATGATGTTTCCTCCGCGAGCCACACTGTCGTTAATAATAGTTGCTAGATGTTCTTCTCTATCATACTCTTCATGCAAACGATTACCATAGGTAGATTCTACAATCACATAATCGGCTTCATCAATTAAGGTAGGATATTTTATGATAGGCTGATTTGGTTGTCCTAAATCACCAGAAAAAACTAATTTAGTTGTTTTTCCGTCTTCATTCACCATGACCTCCAGCATAGCTGAACCTAAGATATGTCCTGCATCACGAAAACGTACAACAACATTTTGCGACAAGGTCACTTCTTTGTCATAATCGACTGGTGAGAAATGCTCCAGAGTAGCATAGGCATCCTCAATTGTATATAAGGGCTCTACAGGTTTCCTGCCTGCACGCTTACCTTTCCGATTGGCAATTTCAGCATCAAAGCCTTGAATATGGGCACTATCAGGCAGCATAATCCCACAAAGCTCATGTGTTACTCTAGTGGCATAAATTGGACCTTTGAAGCCAGATTTGCATAGTTTAGGCAATAGTCCGCTATGGTCAATATGCGCATGAGTTAGCAACACGCAATCAATTGCTGTTGGATCATATAGAAATTCACGCCGATTGAAAGCTGTAATCGTTTTTGAACCTTGGAACATTCCACAATCGATTAAAATCTTTTGTGTATCTACTTCTAATAAATAAGACGAGCCAGTTACAATTTTAGCTGCACCTAAGAAAGTTAATTTCATATGATTGCTCTCCTCTCATTGCTTACTGTCTGTATATTTCGACAAATGCTATAAAAATCCTTCCCTTTATAGCAAGTAGAAAAGACTTAGACAAAGCTAAGTCTTTTCTACTTGTCATTCTTCACCGATGACCCGCACTTCTGGATGCAGCATGATACCTGAATCCTCATATACACGACGTTGTACTTCTTCAATCAGTAATAATACATCTTCTGCCGTTGCCCCGCCAGCATTAATTACAAAGCCAGCATGCTTCATTGACACTTGGGCCCCCCCTACTTGGAGTCCCTTTAAACCAGATTTTTCAATGAGAGTTCCTGCAAAATTTCCAGGCGGACGTTTAAAGGTACTGCCAGCACTAGGCATTTCTAAAGGCTGCTTACTTTCCCGCCTAAATGTATATTCATCCATTTTTTGTGAAATAGCTGGCTTTTCATGTTTTTGCAATGTCAATTCTACCTCGCAAACAATGCAGTCATTATCCTGGAAAATACTATGACGGTAACCAAATTGAATTTCTGCCGGTAAAAAGCGTTGGATAGTACCATTTCGGCAGACACCAGATACTGCTGTAACCACTTGACACATTTCACCGGAGTAAGCACCCGCATTCATAAATACAGCACCACCAATGCTGCCAGGAATACCAATCGCAAACTCCATTCCACTTAATCCATGGCTAGCAGCATAACAAGAAACATCTGCCAGCATCGCTCCTGCACCGGCAGTAACTAAAGCCTCAGTGTGCAGAATATATGACATTTCACTGCCAAATTTTAAGACTAAACCTTTAATACCTTTATCACGTACTAAAATATTTGAGCCATTACCGAGTACGGTAACCGGCATGTCGTACTGCTCAGCAATAATCATAATGGCAGATATTTCATCCATGGAAGCAGGAAAGACTAAGTAATCGGCGGGACCGCCAATTTTAAAAGTCGTATGCTTGGATAAGGGTTCATTGATCAAAAGGCGGCACTCAGGAATCACTTGCTTTAACTTTAATAAAAGTTCATCAGACAGATTATTTCTTTTCAAAGAAATCCATTCCTTCAGCTACAGAATCACCCAAAATTTTATAAATATCCGCCACTAGACGTTGAAATTTCATATATGACTGCATAAATGCAGAAGCCTTACTATTTCCAACGATCAGTTGATACATTTGCTGTATTTGCTCTGTTTTTGCTTTATCTTCGCCCTTGCCGCCCATCATATCGTATTCTAATTCCATCTGCTTGGCAATAAAATCTTTTACCATTTTCTTCGCTTGTTCATCTGTATCAATGACCCTCTTGACTTCCATAAATTCTCTATATTCTGGAGATTCTTTAATCGCTCGCACTAAGTCATGGGTTTTATCGTAAATATTCATATTACTCCTCCTCGTTTTACAATCTACTAAAATACACCCAATACATTATACAATATTCTATCCATAATCGTATAGATCTGAATATTTGATGCCTCATTTTTGCTCTATTAGAGATACATAAAGATCTTGCATCGCTTTTGCATCTGCGGCCTGCGTACCAGCAGACTCACAAATCACTCGAGGTGTAAAACCACGTTTAGCGCAAACAGCAACAAAAGGCTCATAGGGAGGACCGTATTCATCTGCAAAAGTCCAATGACGTTTTTCGCCCCCTTTTGTAAACTCAATAGGACTGAAGTGAATATGCAGATTTTTTGCTACTTCCTTTCCTAAAATTTCTCCTACCTTATCAAAAACAGCTTCAAATTCTTCTTCTGTTGTATATTTTCCGCCTGTTATCGCATGAAGATGACCAAAGTCTACAGTAGGTATAAGCCATTTGGATAAAGTACATACAGTAAGAACCTCATCCAATGAACCCAGTTGATTTTGTTTTCCCATGGTCTCTGGACAAAGATAGATACCAGTTAATCCTCGCTTATCTACTAATTCCAATAGGGCTAAAAGAGCACGTTTCACATTTTCCATTGCCACTTTCCGATCTTGCTTACCCACCCCTCCCATATGAAAGACAATACGGTCAGCTCCCATCCAGTGAGCTACTTCCAAGGATTTTAAAAAGTGATTTTGTGTATTTCCAATAATTTTTACATCGTCTGTGGACAAGCTAATATAATAGGGAGCATGTATACTTAATTTCACTCCATGCTTTGCCGCTTGCTGCCCAATTTTCATGGCTGTTTCCTCTTTTATATTCACGCCGCGAGTACATTGGTATTCATAAGCTGTCAGTTTTAGCGTCCCCAGCCATGCTGGTATCTCCACCGATGCTTTATAGCCAGCTGCATAGAAAGCATCGGGATTGCCTCCTGGTCCAAATTGTGCGCGCATTATGTTTCACCATCTTTTCAATATTTATAGATCCTTATTTTAAACCTACAAATTGCTGTTGTCGAAGTGCCTCATATACCACGATTGCAGCAGAATTTGACAGATTAAGAGATCTAGCATCACTAATCATAGGAATACGAATGCAGCTTTCCTTATGTTCTGTTAGTAACTGTTCAGGTAAACCAGCCGTTTCCTTGCCAAACACTAAAAAATCACCTGCTTTAAACTGAATATCACTATAATACTGATCAGCCTTTGTTGTGTTAAAGTAAAAATTATGCCCTTTATATAATTCTATCACTTCAGCAAAATTTTCATGACCATGTACTTTCACTAAATTCCAATAATCCAGGCCAGCCCTTTTTAAATACTTATCTTCAATCGAGAATCCCAAAG
>JBEQCC010000145.1:0-6438 GCA_041639455.1 Pelosinus sp.
TATCAAAATAAAACCATTGTAAATATTCCTCACAGTGATGTATTGCGTGAAATGATCGCAGGCATTGAAGAAGAAGGATTAACTGCCAGAGTAATAAGAGTACTGCGTACTTCTGACGTTGCTTTTGATGCTCATGATGGAACTAAGCTAAGCGGATCTGGAATTGCCATTGGTATACAATCCAGAGGGACAACGGTAATTCATCAGAAAGATTTGCCGCCGCTTAGTAATCTGGAACTTTTCTCTCAATCTCCTCTACTTGATTTGCCAGCCTATCGTGCCATTGGGCGTAATGCGGCAAAATATGCAAAGGGTGAATCTCCTGTGCCGGTACCAACGAAAAATGATCAAATGGCGCGGCCAAAGTTTCAGGCAAAAGCAGCCGTATTGCACATAAAAGAAACCGAACATGTAATTCAGGGCGCTAAGCCAGTCGAAATCGAAGTGAAATTTAACTAAGCGAGGTGATTGATATGTCTCAAGAAAAAATGATTGAAGATATGGTTCGTGAAGTATTAAAATCCATGACGAAAGCCAGTGCACCAGCAACACAAACAGCCCAGGCTGCTCCAGCAGTTGCTGCTCAAGGATTAAATCCGGATCGTGACTATCCTTTAGCTACCAAAAGACCGGAGTTATTAAAATCTCCTACAGGAAAAAAACTTTCCGATATTACGTTAGCAAATGTATTAAGTGGTGATGTTAAGTCTCAGGATGTACGTATTGCTCCGGAAACATTACGTATGCAAGGTGAAATTGCGGATGGTGTTGGCAGAACCCAATTTGGTGACAATTTGCGCAGGGCTGCTGAATTAACAGCCATTCCTGATGAACGAATACTGCAAATTTACAATGCTCTTCGTCCTTACAGATCCACCAGAGCAGAATTAATAGCCATTGCAGATGAATTAGATACGAAATATAATGCAAAAATAAATGCCGCTTTTGTGAGAGAGGCTGCAGGAGTATACGAACGGCGTAATCGTCTCAGAGCGGAGTAAGGTGGAATTTTCATGGCTATAATTGCAGGTGTAGATATTGGGAATTCTACAACAGAAGTTTGCTTAGCTGCAATGGAATCAGCAAAGGTAACAAAGTTTTATACCAGTAGTATTGTCAAGACTACTGGCATAAAAGGTACGCTTGAAAATATTCCGGGCATTGTCATTGCTTTAGAAGAAGCGTTGAAAAAATCTGGAATGACAATGGCGGACTTGTCTGAAATCAGGTTGAATGAAGCAACACCTGTAATTGGTGACTTGGCAATGGAAACCATTACCGAAACAATTATTACAGAATCCACAATGATTGGACATAATCCATCTACCCCAGGCGGTGTAGGCTTAGGCGTCGGGCAGACCGTTTCTTTTAGTCAGCTGGAAAGCCTTACTTCTGGAGAAAAAGTGATTTGTGTCATCCCCGAAAACATTGATTTTGAAGATGCTGCTCGCATTCTGAATCAAGCATTAGCACGGGGGATTGACCTACAGGGAGTCATTGTACGGCAAGATGATGCAGTACTTATTGCAAATCGTTTGCAGAAAATAATACCCGTAGTGGATGAAGTAACAATGATTGAAAAGGTTCCTATTGGGATGCTGGCAGCCGTAGAAGTGGCGGAGCCGGGACAAACCATTAGAACCTTATCAAACCCCTACGGAATCGCCACAGTATTTGAATTATCAGCTGGCGATACAAAGATGGTGGTACCTATTGCTCGTGCCTTAATTGGCAATCGTTCAGCGGTTGTTGTGCGTACCCCCCAAGGTGATGTGAAAGCACGAACCATCCCTGCAGGATTTATTACCATTTTTGGGTCAAAGGGTAAAGCTGATATTGATGTTGAAGCTGGGGCTGGGAAAATTATGGAAACGGTGGAGAGAGTACAGCCGGTTCTTGATGTACAAGGCGAAGCCGGCACTCATGTAAGTGGAATGTTAGAAAGGGTTCGCCAGGTTATGAGTGAGCTTACCAAGCAGCACCTTGACGATATGAAAATACAAGATATTCTGGCTGTTGATACCTTTGTGCCACAAAAAGTACAAGGCGGTTTAGCAGGAGAATTTGCTTTGGAAAATGCTGTGGCTTTAGCGGCCATGGTAAAAACAAGCCGTCTTCCTATGGAACAAATTGCAAATCAATTGAGAAGTAATTTGAGTGTAGACGTGGTCATTGCAGGAGTTGAGGCAAATATGGCGATTCGCGGAGCGTTAACAACTCCCGGTACGGATAAGCCCTTGGCAATCCTTGATATGGGCGGCGGATCAACAGATGCGGCAATCATCACGAGAGACGAACGTGTATTGTCTATCCATTTAGCTGGTGCCGGTGATATGGTTACTATGCTGATCAATTCTGAACTGGGATTAAATGATTTCGATTTGGCAGAGGATATTAAAAAATATCCATTGGCTAAAGTCGAAAGTTTATATCATATCAGGCTGGAAGATGGAACCGTTCGTTTTTATGAACAGCACCTTCCGCCACAGGTTTTTTCTCGAGTAGTAATTCTAAAAGATGACGAAATGGTTCCAATCCCGAGCTCTCATCCTTTGGATAAGATTCGTCACGTAAGGCGGGAGGCTAAAAAACGCGTTTTCGTAACAAATGCAATTCGGTCTTTAAGCCGCGTGGCACCTACAGGCAATATTCGCCATATTGAGTTTGTTGTACTAGTCGGGGGATCTGCCATGGATTTTGAAGTAGGAGATATGGTAACCGATGCATTGGCTGAATATAGCATTGTATGCGGACGAGGAAATATTAGAGGTTCCGAAGGTTCACGCAATGCAGTAGCTACTGGATTGGTACTGTCATATCTTGACAGAGAGGCGTGATGCTATGCTGCCAGATCAAAATAAACCTTGTATCCTCATCTATTTAGCTCCTCACCAAAGCGGTGAAGAGAAGTTACGAGAAGTACAAGCGGGAATGGAAGAAGAGGGAATACCTTATACTGTGGTGCAAAGTAATGAAACAAATGCCGCAGCACTATCTTATGAAGGGGCTTCTAAGTCAAAGCTGGGAGTCGGAGTCGGAATTGGACCAGAAGACCTGTGCATTCATTATGCCAAGCTGCCTTCCCAAAAACCGCTCTTTTCCTTACAAGAAGCCGGAAGTCCTGTCCAGTGGCGACATTTTGGCTATAATGCTGCACGTTTAGTAAAAGGAATTCCTTTTAAAGACCGACCGTCAAAAAATGAAAGCTATGAAACAAATCATCGGGATGACTTATACCAGGTAGTCTACCGTATTGTCCAAAAGGTTCTTCAAGAAAGTGCACAAGGCCATGGGGAGGTGAAAGCATGGTCCAAAACGCTTTAGGTCTCATTGAAATCGTTGGGTTAGCTGCAGCATTGGAAGCCGCTGATGCGGCACTGAAAGCAGCCAATGTACAGTTAATTGGTTATGAGATGACAAAAGGTGGCGGAATGGTGGTTATTAAATTGACTGGCAACGTTGGTGCAGTCTCAGCTGCTATTCAAGCTGGTAAAGCAGCTGGCAGTAAGGTCAATAAGGTATTCGCTACTCATATTATACCTAGACCGCATGACACGTTGTCCGGTATTGTAACAACCAAGGATACAGTAGGATTCAAAGAAAAAAAGAGTTTGGTAGAAAAAGAAAAATCTGAAGAAATTCAGAAGGATAACGAGATTGTTGCAGTAGATGAACTGCAGTTAGAAGTGCAAGAGGAAATCGAAACAGCAGAAAAAAAAAAGATAGAGCCGAGTGAACAATTACCAATTACAGAACAACCAAAAAAAATATCCGGTTATTGTAACATTTGCGGCGATCCTGCTTGCCCTAGAGTTAAGGGTGACCCTAAGATAACTTGCATTCATTATGATAGAAATAATAAGGAGGCGGAATAATATGCGCGGAGAAGCTTTAGGAATGGTAGAAACAAAAGGTTTAGTAGGTGCAATAGAAGCTGCAGATGCAATGGTTAAGGCGGCTAATGTAATACTAGTAGGTTATGAAAAAATTGGATCTGGTTTGGTGACTGTTTTAGTACGTGGTGATGTAGGAGCAGTAAAAGCAGCTACTGATACAGGAGCTGCAGCGGCTCAAAGAGTGGGTGAACTGATTTCAGTTCATGTCATTCCACGTCCTCATACCGATATTGAGAAAATTCTTCCTAAGATTGACGAATCTTTATAAAGAATTACGTTTCTTAGATCGTTTTAATTCCAGGACAGTGTCAACTCTAAAACTGTAAGTATATACAGAATTAGGGTTGATGCTGTACTGATACTTTCACTTGCGAAAGAGAGAAGCAGTAGAGTGATTTAGCAGTTTTTGAATAAAAGTAGAAAAATAGGTGGATTGAGGTGTGATAGTGGAAAAGAATATATTGGATGAAGTCGTAAAACAAGTCATGCAGGCTCTGGAGAAGACTACCTCACTAGAGACAAGAAGTATGGACATTCCTGTGGGAGTATCGAACCGTCACATCCACCTCTCTGCTGAGCATATTGAAATATTGTTTGGTGCTGGTCATACCTTAACGCGGCAAAAAGATCTAAAACAAGTTGGTGAATTTGCTGCAGCGGAAACGGTCACTATGGTGGGGCCAAAGGGTGTCATTCGAGGTGTACGGGTTTTAGGACCTGTACGTAAAACAACACAGGCTGAAATATCTCGTACTGACGGCTTTAGCCTTGGTGTTGTGCCGCCTTTACGTGATTCAGGTGATATTGAACAATCAGCAAGTATAACGATTGTTGGTACCCGGGGTTCAGTTACTTTATCAGAAGGTTTGATCTGTGCAACCAGACATATTCACATGCATACAGATGATGCTCAGCATTTTGGTGTTTCAGATGGAGAGCGTGTATGGGTTGAAACTAGTGGAACGAGATCGACAATATTAAAGAATGTGTTAGTACGTGTAAAGCCAGATTTTTGCTTAGAATTTCATATTGATACGGATGAGGCAAATGCCACTGGGCTAAAAAGTGGTGACGTGGTAACCCTAGCTCGATGCCGGGAGGTGTAACATGGATAACGAAGAGATGGTGCAGCTTGTCACAAAAGAAATTTTGCGCCAATTGCAACAAAATCCTGTTATTGTCCAGGGAAAATCTCCTCAATCACAACATAAGGCTTTAGTTATTTTCACTGGTGGAACCATTGGATTTGAGCAAGGTTTAGTCGAAATAAAAAAATTACAGGGCCTTTGTTTTGCGGTAACAGCAGTTTTATCTGCATCTGCTGAACAAATCTTGGGAATTGAAAGAGTAACAGAGGCACTGGGCAGTCACATCGATATTGTTACTGCCCATTCGCCGTATCCAGGAAAGACATTGCGTGAAGCAGATATCGTGATCGTTCCTGTACTCACCCAAAATACAGCAGCGAAGGTAGCTCATACCTTATCCGATACCATGGTTTCAACGCTGATTCTGCAAGGATTAATGATGGGCAAACCGGTCATCGCAGCATATAATGCTGCCGACCCTCTAGATAGCTGGCGGGCACAATACATTATGGGGAACTCATCCCAAGGTCTTATTAAAGCGTTGCAGGGCAATCTGCAGAAATTAGCAGATTTCGGTATGGAACTCGTTCCTGTGGACAGTATTGCAAAAGTCAGTCAAAAACGATTATGTCAAAAAGAGCAGATGACAGTAAAACATACAGCGGAGTCGGCGGTAAGTAAGCCAGTTCACAAAAAGGCCGTGCTGGATGCATCTGCAATACAGACTGCTGCACAAAATGGTACAAAGAGCATTACGGTTCCTAAAGGAACCATTCTTACACCACTGGCTAGGGATGTTGCTCGAGAATACGGTGTAGAGCTTGTGCAGGATTAAAGTCAAAATGATAATATCGAGTTAAATACAGTTTTACTCGAGGAGTAGTGTATGATGAAAGTATATACAAAAACGGGAGATAAAGGACAAACCAGCTTGCTGAGTAAGCAGCGAGTGTATAAGGATAGTTTACGGGTTGAAGCTTATGGGACAGTAGATGAAGCCACTTCTGCTATGGGCTTAGGCAAGTCTTTAATTCATCATTCACCTTGGGCTGTTGACATGCTTGATTCTGTTCAAAAAGAGTTAATAAATTTAAATGCAGACTTGGCAACGGAATCATTAGAAGTTGCTGACTATCGTATTACAGAAGCACATGTTGCCAGGATTGAGCTGATGATTGATCAATTAGAGCAAAAGCGGATTCCCCAAAACTATTTTATAACGCCTGGCACTTGTTCTGCCAGTGCAGCATTAGATCTGGCACGAACGATGGTACGGCGGGCGGAACGTTGTGTTGTTCGTCTGAAAAGAGAAGAGAAAGTTACTGTACCTGTATCCTTATATTTGAATCGCCTTTCCGATTTTCTGTATGTTTTAGCGAGGTGTGTAGAACAAGAGGAAGTCATACTGACTGTTAAGAGCAAGGTATTGGCAGCATTAGAAGGCGGAAAATCAC
>JBEQCC010000146.1:0-4683 GCA_041639455.1 Pelosinus sp.
AAATCCCGTGTGTCCAGTAATAAAGACTTTTTTCCCTTGCCAAAATGTTTTATCTATCATGATAGCACCTATTCCCATATCTTCCATGGCGCTTTCTTTTTCTGCCATAAATCTTCTAAATGATCCTTATCTCGCATCGTATCCATTGGCTGCCAGAAACCATCGTGCTTATAGGCAACGAGCTCATTGTCCTTGGCCAGTTTCTCCATAGGAGAGCGTTCAAAAATAGTACTGTCACCTTCAATATAATTAAAAACTTCAGGCTGAAGCACAAAAAAACCACCGTTAATCCAGCCACCATCACCTTGCGGTTTCTCCTGAAAGCCCTGTACTGCATTCCCATCCGTTAAATTAAGTGATCCGAAGCGACCTGCTGGTTGAATAGAGGTAACTGTCGCCAGTTTTCCATGGGATTTATGACACTCAACTAGCTTACTAACATCAACATCACTAACACCATCACCATAGGTAAGCATAAAGGGTTCATTACCGATATATTTTTGTATCCGCTTTACTCGTCCACCAGTCATAGTATTGAGTCCTGTATTCACCAACGTAACTTTCCATGCCTCTGCATGATGGTTATGCACAAACTGTTGATTGGACATTCTAAAATCAAAGGTTACATCTGCCTCGTGCAGAAAATAATGGGCAAAGTATTCTTTGATGCAATAAGCCTTATACCCCAAACAAACAATAAAATCATTAAAGCCATAATGAGAATAGATCTTCATAATATGCCAAAGAATCGGTCGCTCACCTATTTCCACCATAGGTTTAGGTTTTAAGTGAGATTCTTCACTAATCCGTGTACCAAAACCACCAGCTAGAATTACTACTTTCATAGCTACCACCTCCACCATTTTATGTAAGGACAATCTACTTAACTCCTTGTCAATTGATCTTAAATAAACCTTGGATTTTTCTATTCGTATGTTTCAATAACTGATTTACAAAATTCTTATACTTATCGATAAATATGCTCCTGTTCATATACCCAAGTATCGAAAAAAGGTGTACTCGAAACCAATTTATAGTTTTTAAAAAGTTTTCTGGGATACTTCACTAAATAGTGGATTGACCACTACTAGACATCTCAAAAGGACTATCCCCCGCAGGAATAAGCCAGACTCAATTTTACCATCTTCTAAGCTTTTATTGTAAAAGGAGGTATCGGTAATCCTACTCCAACCATATCGACTAAAGCGACTGCCTCAATTAACAATGGATTCCCATGAAAAACCGATAGTGGAATAAGATCATTATAGGATTTTTCTGCACCATAGACATGTCCATTTTAAAAAATTAGCAAAAAAAATCTTTCAACGCCATCCTATTACTTTTAGAATATTTACGATAATGGCCTACAGCCAGTTGCTGCCTAATAATACACCAACGTTTCCAAGGATTTTTGGGAAGATTATATCGTATTTGCAAATATTTCAACTGATTTAATAATTCATCATACATCTGAGGCTCACGAAGTTGCTTTTGAAAATCAATAATACGTTTTAATAAATTATCCATACGATCAATATAACGCTTATAGCGGCGGCGACTTTTATCTGGGAAAATATAACTTCGCACCTTTATGAAATTGCTTTCAAATTTCATGCCAATCTGTTGCTTAGAATGTTGTCTATACATTATTAATTTCTGAGGAATAGCTTTAACATGACTGAACAACTCCATCAAAAAAGCAATCCATTCATCATGAATCCAATCACTAGAAAAAGGATGTAATAAAAACTTCCACTTACTACGAAAAGCCATTGTTGCTCCTGTTACGTAGCTTTCTTGGGCTAACATGGTCCATAGTTTTCCACTCAGACATAGGTTTTGAATATTACTATCAAATCCTACGCACTCCCATAATGATTTTGAATATGGCTGTAGAAGTTCATTTGTTAAAAATGCATCGCTAAAAACCATACCTACATCTTGGTCGGCTTCAAAGACACTTGCCATCAATTCTATCTTTTTCGGTAACCATACATCATCCTGATCTGCTAAAAATATAATCTCACCAGAACAAAGATTAATCGCTTTTTCGAAATTTTTGGTTGAACCTAAATTGGTGTTATTTTTTATCAAATGGACTTTAATTTGGGTTTGTGCTTCGAATTTTTCTAAAATACTCCAAGTGCTATCCGCTGACTGATCGTCACAAATAATTACCTCATCAGGCAATCTTGTCTGGCTCAATATGCTGTCCAGCTGTTCTTGCAAATATCTTTCTCCATTATAAGTGCAAAGTGCAATAGATATACGCATCAAAATACCTCTTTTTAACCTTTTATTCCCTCACTGATAAATACGGGTATATAACTGCCAACTCTAATGTTAAATCTCAACAAAGTTACGTAAATGCGCTAAGGTTTTCTTTGCATAAAATTCAAAGTTATTTTTAAACTGAACTACTGGCGATATGTTGTGTTGATAGTGCTGCAGGTTCATATTTTGTTTAAGTAACGTCATAATATTAGGAGCTATATTCTCAACCGTCTTAGCAATCACATGTGGATAATCTTCATAAAGATAGTACCGTGGAAATCCTGAACCAGCATCCATCTTTTCATAATATTCCATTCTCTTCTTTCTATCTGCATATCCATACATCAACCAATGTAGGTGAAATATATTAACAAATGGCAACTTGAATCTAGGATGACAATTGATCAGTTGATGGTGAATTTTATGGTTTGGATCATAGTGAATTTCTTCCTCATTACGAAACATACGTGCTTGCCAATCAGAATAATGTGGCTTTAATATAAATGTAGTAGGATCTAAGCTGACTAAATTATATCTAGGTATTAATATTGCACGAAATTTTTTATTTAAGAATTTAAATAACTGGGGAAAATCCTCTCCCATTACTTCATCAGCATCCATTGTAAATATCCAGTCCCCAGAGCACCGTTTTATAGCATTATTCCGCTGATCTGCAAAGTCCCTAAATTCATTAAAATATATTTTGTCCGTATACTTAGATGCGATTTCGAGTGTCTGATCTGTCGAACCACTATCGACTATTATAATTTCATCTAAGTATTTATATACACTTTCTAACGCCCATTGAAGAGACCGTTCATTATTTTTTGTTATAATATAACCAGAAATTTTCACTAATAAATCCTCCGTTCAATTGCAAAACTGTATCGTATATTATACTAGCTACTAGCATTTTTTCATTAATGAATCACAGGCCATTAGTACTTCTTCTACCCTTATGTCTAGCATCCTGACAACTACTACCCATATATCCGTCACAGAGGCTTGCAGGATCGGTGAGCTGAAACGACTAGGTAATTCTTACGAGGTGCCCAACGCTCTGGATCACTAAGACCATATAATTCAACACAGGCTACTCCAAAAGCAGATGCAGTATGAAGTGGCATACTACATCTGCTAATAAGTAATCAAGCATTCTTGATAATATAACCTACTTGCTTTATATTAGTTTTGTCCCCAAGACCAATAACTCCATCAATATCCCACAGTCCACCATCACTGCCAAGAATAAGCACAGGAATCTTATATATTTCATAAAATAACTTGATAAATTGCTGCCAGATTGAGCTAGCCAGTCCTTCATGTAAGATGTGAAGGGCGAGCAAGCAATGTACGGCACTTGGTGTCGTCATGAAGGTAATTATTACTATCTGAGATTTTTTTCAAGCTAGCCTATATTGGAGTAACTAATAATGCATCACCAATTCCGGCTTTTTTGTTGACAAAAATCTTCTTTAGCTCCATGATCCACCTCCAAGTAACTCTTCTACCTTTTTTCTTATCAATTCAACGCTAATCTTATTTACACATTTATGTTCTGGACAACCGTCTTCCGGCCGAGCACAAGGGCAACATGGCTCAGCGGATGAAATCGCTACTGCTTTATCACTAATAGGATGCCACCGTTTTGGCGAAGTGCAGCCATAAATGACCACCATAGGGACGCCTACTGTGGCGGCAATATGAGCAGCTCCTGTATCTACAGTAATAAACAAATCTGATCGCTTTAGTACCGCCGCTACTTCTGGTAAATTGGTTTCTCCACAGAAATTTGCTACTGGTATTTTTGTCATGTCAATAACTTGATCTGCATAGTTTCTATCCTCAGGAGCTCCGATAATGAAAAATACCGCCTCATATTGCATGTAAAGTTCATGTATTAGTTGGGCAAAACGTTCTTTAGGCCAGTCTTTTAAGGGGAAGGTACCTTTAACACAAAGAGCGATGCGATAAATGGATTGCTTCGTTTCGCTCGCAATGACAGGGAGGGATTGAAGAAGTTTTTCTGCTTTTTGTTCATGTTCAGGCACAATGCGGGACATCATTGGAACAGCAGAACCTGATGTTTTCGTAAAGCCACGTATAATTTCCTGATAAGTTTGTGCCTGAAGAGTATTGACCAAGTCATGCTTGATTGGAATAACATGAGTATATAAATTAGTCACCCAACTAGGTTTATCATCAAACACTTTTTCAGGCCCCACTCTCACCGGAATTCCAGCAAACAAAGCCAAGAGAGCTGGACGCAGTTTGCGATCAAAAGAAATACAACAATCAAATTTTCTTTTGCGTAGTTCAGCAATCATAGCTAGCATACTTTTAACAGAACGATTTTTCCCTTTATAATCATAAATGATAACCTCATCAATCACTGGATTATTAATGACT
>JBEQCC010000146.1:4693-6418 GCA_041639455.1 Pelosinus sp.
ATCTGGGCGAATCATTATTGTAATCTTAGCCTGAGGATAGATTTGCCGTAACAAAGCTACTGCGCTGGTAGATAAAAGAACATCTCCAAGATTGACCATAGAGTGAACTAAAATATTTTTATATTGATCCATGGTACAACCCTCTCCTTAATAAATTCATATCACTTGCTTATTCATCTCTTGCTAAAGTGGCTAACAATTCCTCACGGCTAATAGCATAGGTTCCCACCTTGCCAACCACTACACCTGCTGCCATATTGGCAAGGTAGGCCGCATCACGAGGATCAACCTGTCCAGCAATGGCGGCTCCCAATACAGCAATTACCGTATCCCCCGCACCAGAAACATCAAAAACCTCTTGGGCTAGCGTGGGAATATGTACACTACGCCTGGCACCAATCAAACTCAACCCTTTTTCTGAACGAGTAACTACAACATTTTTTATATGATATTTTCGTCTAATGCCTTGGGCCGCCCGTTTTACTTCGTCATCTTCATTCATAATGTCTTTGTGAACCGCATCATTTAGCTCCTTCAAATTAGGAGTAATATAGGAGGCCCCTACATATTTATGCCAGTTACTGCCTTTAGGATCAACAATTATCGGTATTCCATAGTTTGTACAGAGCTCGATAATGAATTGGCACAAGGATGGAGTACATACACCTTTATTATAATCTGATAATATCACGCAACCTACTTGTTGAGATACAACAGCAGCAATGTATTGTTTAAGTTTCTCTTCAATCTCCTGCTCAATGGGATTGGTTTCTTCAAAATCTAGGCGCATCATTTGTTGATGACCACCAATGACGCGTAATTTAGTTGTTGTTGGACCGCGCTTCACAACTAATCCCTCATGGCTAATACCTATGGAAGTTAATAACTGAAGAAGTCTCGTGCGATGTTCATCTTGTCCCACTACCCCTGCTAGTATCACCTTACAGCCCAGGAGCGCTAAATTATGAGCGACATTTCCTGCACCGCCCAAGGTATTTTTTTCTTTAAGCACATGAGTAATCGGTACAGGAGCCTCTGGTGAAATACGCCGAACCTCACCATAATAGTATTTATCCAGCATAATATCGCCTACAATTAAAATGGTGCAATTGTTTATGTTATTCTCCACAAACTCCTTACTATGTTTGTAATTCCGAAGCATCAACTAGTTACCTCATCCATAATCTCACATAGAATATGCCCAATTAGAATGTGCGCCTCTTGAATGCGGGCCGTCACTGTATCCGGCACCGTTATACATATATCACAAGCTTCTACCATTTTCCCGCCATTCCCGCCGCTCAATCCAATAGTAATAGCTCCTAACTGTTTTGCCTGATGAATAGCCAAAATCACATTACGACTATTACCTGAGGTGCTTAATCCAATCAGTACATCTCCTGCTCGCACTAACGCTTCTACTTGCCTGGAAAAGATTTGTTCATAGCCATAGTCATTGCTCACAGCCGTTAAAATGGATGTATCTGTCGTTAGAGCAACCGCTGCTAACCCTCGCCGTTCTTTAACAAAACGTCCCACAAATTCCGCTGCCAAATGTTGGCTATCAGCCGCGCTTCCTCCGTTACCACAAAAGAAAATAGTTCTGCCGTTCAGTACAGCTTCTTTACACGAAGAGACCATTTTTTCGATACCCGGTATACAATATTGTCTTACTTGCTCGATTACAGCAAGGTGTTCTCCTATAAGTGAGATCGGAAGAGCGTC
>JBEQCC010000147.1:0-6410 GCA_041639455.1 Pelosinus sp.
GGCTAGTATTAAAAAGACGCATTGGCCGCTTTATTTTGTCTCGAATGGTCTCACCTATATTATATCTGGTGGCCTTTGGCTGGGGATTAGGACGGAGCATTCAGGTCACTCAAGGCAGTTATTTAGATTTTATTGTACCTGGCATTATTGCCTTGAATTCGATGAATATCAGTTTTAATTCAGTTGGAAGTCCTCTCAATATGAGTAGGGTATATCATAAAACATTGGAAGAATATCTAATTGCTCCTATATCTTCTATATCTTTTGTGATTGGTAAAGTCGCGTCAGGCGCGTTACGCGGCTTATTATCATCTTTAATTATTATCCTGTTAGCATTTGCCTTTGGGGCACATGCGCTGATTACTATTTGGTTTGTAATCGCATTGGTGCTAAACTGTCTGGTCTTTGCTTCTATGGGACTCGTGGTTGCGATGGTGATGGATAATCATGAGGATATGGCTAATTTTAATACCTATGTATTATTACCTATGTCTTTCTTATGTGCTACGTTTTTTATTCCGGACCATTTGCCGACAGTGTTACGCTGGTTGATTGAATTTCTACCGCTGACCCCTGCCAGTCATGCCTTACGGGCGATTGTTTCTGGCGGGGAGACTCCTGTTTTCTCCCTGTTCATCATGGCAGCATACATTGCGGCCTTTTGTGGAATCGGCGTATGGCTGATGGAAAAAGTACGGGAGTAGATAAAAAGATTCTTTAACTAGATAGATAGATAGATAGATAGATAGAGTTTTCTAGGGTTCCGTGGTTTAACCAGTCTGGACCGAGAGAAAACCCACAGTTTACTGTGCACACGGAAGGATAAAAACCTGGGAGAACATATAAGATGTTTTCCCAGGTTTTTTGTTATTTGTAGAATGTATAAGTTTGGAGGATGAAAATAGCATTAATCTGTCGTTGCGAGCATAGTAAAGCAATCCTCTTCTTGCTAAGTAAGAGATTGGTTTACTCTGTTCGCAACGACAAAAGGATGCAATGTGTTTTTCTTAATACTGAGCGTAGCTATGAAAAAGACCAATAGTTAAGAGAGGAGAAGAATGATATTGAATACGCTTATGGAATACAAATGGATTATTTTATTTGTCTTGGAGGTTGTTGCCTGGTCTGTAACCATATTTATGTTTTATGCAAGGTATAGAATGCAATCGAATCTATGGTTTAAAATGGGCACGGTATTATTTGCCCTTACAGGTGTGATTCCTCAAGTTATTTTAGGAGTCATTAACTTTATTGTGGTGAAAGAAGTGGATATTTTTACTTTTGTGATTTTACTATTGCTGGTGTATGGTTTTACCATAGGGAAAAAACAAGTCAAGAAATTAGATGCTTGGGCGCAAATTAAGTTTGCGAGAAAATCGGATGTTTCTTAATTTAAATAGAAAAAGAACGCCAAGGGAGCATATCAAACTACTCTTTTAGCGTTCTTTTTCTATTCCTAGTAGGTTATAAAGAGGAAGACAGTTTCATGGCAGCACGTACCATTGCCTCTGTTCCGTAAGCTAATGCTTTCTCATCGATATCAAATTTAGGATGATGCTGCGGATAGATAATACCTTTATCGATATTACCTGTACCAATAAAGATAAAGGCCCCGGGGACCTCCTCTAGATAAACCGAGAAATCTTCACCGCCCATTACAGGATCGATGGTTAAGGTATTTTCTGCACCAAGGGTCTCGACGCTGGCATTTGCAAATACTTCTGCAATTTGGCGATCATTGATCACAGGGGGGAACCCTAGGTTTTTGTTAATCTGGAAGGTAGCGCCTGCTGCTAGGCAGATGCCGCTGACAATTTGCTCTATACGATCAAAAATGATTTTCTTGATATCCATAGTAAAGGAACGTACGGTGCCAATCAGAGTAGCTGTATCAGGAATGATGTTAAAGGTATCGCCTGACTTAAAGGAACCGATCGATAAGACTGCTTGCTCCAAGGGGTCAATATTGCGGCTTATAATGGTATGTAACGCTGTTACGACTTGCGCGCCTACTAAGAGAGCATCTACCGTTTGATGGGGCATCGACCCATGACCGCCTCTGCCTTTTATCGTAATGGTAAAGGAATCAGGAGAAGCCATCATGCGGTTATAACTAATGCCGCTGGTTCCGGCAGAAAGGCTTTGCCAAAGATGAGTTCCAATAATCGCATCAACATCTGCAAGAGCGCCTTCTTCCACCATGAGAGCTGCACCCCCGGGAAAACATTCTTCACTAGGCTGAAATAAGAAAATGATTGTACCAGCTAAACGATCCTTTAATTCTACTAATGTCTTGGCTACGCCAATCAGCATGGCCGTATGACCATCATGACCGCAAGCATGACATACTCCTGGGTTTTGTGATTGATAGGGCTTGCCGCACTCATCTTGCAGTTCTAGCGCATCGATATCAGCCCGGATTGCAATGGTCTTGCCAGGAAGAGCCCCTTGCAGCTTGGCAATTACTCCTGTTCCTGCGATTTTGCGCGGCGTAAGCTCTAAGGCTGATAACTCCTCCAGAATCCTTTGCTGTGTATTAAATTCCTTGGCACTGAGTTCAGGGTATGTGTGAAAATGACGTCGTAAGGAAACAATAGAATCATAATGTTTTTCAACAAGATCTTTAATAATTTGCAAAATGAAAGCCTCCTATTTGTAGGATACAAGTATCTGTAATCAAGAGAAAAAATCAAGCATGGCTATTTTTATAGGATTATACAGCGCGGCGCGATAGGGTGCGAATCTTTATTTCATGTTCGCCTGTTACTTCGATAATAGAATGAATGTCTTCGCGGATATCATCTAGTTTTTTGTTTTGCAATTTCAGTATAGACACAATATTATTTCGCTGAGTATCTGTTCTAGCATTTCTTCCACAGAATACACCGTCCTTTCTTGCAATGTCATTTTATCACTGTTGAGGGCGGGGAGCAATGAGCAGTAGGTGAGGTTTGTAAATATTAGCATGTGTCTTTTGGTTCTACTTTTAGTAGTGGGATGTGGCAGTAATGCTGCAAAGCCATCAGAACCAGAAGTTAAGAAAATAAAAGTGGTTACTACTATGTATCTCTGTATATGAATTTGTAAAACAAGTGGGCGGCGATAAGGTAGATGTGGTTATGCTCATACCTCCAGGGGCGGAATTATTCGTGTTAAATCCGATTGAAAGCCTAACAGAGCAAGAAATGAAAAATGGCAAAAACTATTTAACCATCATGGGTGAGAATTTAGTAAACTTACCAAAAGCACTTAAATAAAAAGAGAGATGAAAAAGTTGCATGATAAGCAACTCTTCATCTCTTAAATGTTATGTAGTAGGTATAAAATCGCCAATAGTATTGGCTGATGAATCAAATAGACAGCTAAAGAATGTCGTCCTAGCCAAGTAATTACTTTGGGAAGAGGTACAGAAACATAAGGCTTTCTGGATTTATAAAATAACTTACCGATTATAACTCCGATGACAAAAATTCCATACCAAGGAAATAGAGGATAATAATCCAACGATGTAAAAGTACGAGTCTGCAAACCCAAAGGGAAAAGGTATGGAGAAGTTGTGAAGCTTGCCGTAGCAACCAGGCCCATAATAAATGAACCAATACTTAACAGTACTAACCATCTAATTTGTAAAGGAGCGATAAGAGGCGACGAAAGTAAACTGACTCCAAGAAAATGCAAGATACCAAAGCGAATATAAAAATCTGGATTGTAAAAATAGGTAATAGACGTTAGTAGGATCGCCCAGGTAAAAATGTGGATGCCATGACGCATATTGTTACGGCTGAGGGTACTGCTCAAACCGCAAAGGAGGATAAATAAGATAGCCGATAGTTTTCCTTCCCAATACCAAAATCCTTCCCTATAATCCAGATTATAGGCATACCACTCTTTTAGATCTACGATAAGATGAAAGAGTATCATTAGTAGTATTGCCACACCGCGAGCAAAATCCAATTCTTCAAAACGGCTTTTAATAATAGGAGCAGGGGACATAAGAACCTCCTTATAAAAAATGTAATTAGCAATGATAACACTGCAAAGTAGTCAGGTGCATTTGCTAAAAAGCTAATATAACAAGTGTAATCAATTGATGATAAAAAGGCAATAAAAAAGAAAAAATGCAAGTAGAACGTTAAACACAGAGGGCACAGAGAAAAATTGCGAATAGCAAAGCAATCTCCTGCTTGTCCGGAGATTGCTTTACCACGTTCGCAATGACAAAAGAGTACAAAAAAGTAGTTATTTACCCTTTTACTAAAATAAGCATCATTTTAAAGTTTTCTGTAGCGTCTAAACCATGGGGAATATTAGAAGGCATGACCAGAGTTTGACCTTTAGTCGCAATGAACTTGTTTTCTCCAACCGTAATGGAGGCTTCGCCATCCAAAATGTATACCATAGCATCTCCGGGTGCAGAATGAGTGCTCACAGCCTCGCCTTTGGCAAAGGCAAACAATGTCAAGGTTAGCGTATCATTTTGTACCAAGGTAAGGCTGACGACGCGACCAGCTTGATATTCTACTAGATTTACCATTTCTAATGCCTTGCTGAATTCGATATTTTTGATGAATTTCTTTTCCATGATGTGTAATCCTCCACTTCATTTATTATTCTTAGCTTTATTCTACAGGTTAATTTATCCTATTTCTGTGATAACTATCACAATTATTATTTTTTCCGTGTCATATTTCTATTTTAATTCATATATTATCTTGTGGTCGACATATAGCGAAGGTGCTTTATTTTCTCAAAGGAGATGGATAACGTATGTGTGGAATTGTAGGATGGATAGATTGGGAAAGAAACCTTGAAAATGAGGGCCATATTATGGCCAACATGATGGAAACGCTAGCAGCTCGTGGACCTGATGCATCAGGTATGTATTTAACAAAACATGCAGCATTTGGGCATCGGCGTCTTAGTGTAGTCGATCCAGAGAATGGAGCACAGCCCATGATTCGAGATAGAGGGCAGCGACGCTATGCAATAACGTATAATGGAGAATTGTATAATACGCCTGAATTAAGGCAAGCTTTAGAATCTCTAGGATATATCTTTCGGACCAATTGTGATACGGAGGTCTTGTTAACGGCATATATAGAATGGGGTCCTTCTTGTGTGGAAAAACTTAACGGTATTTTTGCTTTTGGTATCTGGAATGAGGCGGAGCAGACTTTATTTCTTGCTCGTGACCGTATCGGTGTCAAACCTTTATTTTATACGAGACAAGGAAGGAAATTTATTTTTGGTTCAGAGCTAAAGGCGTTGTTGGCTCATCCAGAAGTTAAACCTGAAATCGATAGCGAAGGCTTGGCAGAAGTGCTTATTATCGGACCTGCCCGAACGCCGGGGCATGGTGTATTTCGTAATATAGCAGAACTGCGACCAGGACACAGTATGCTGTATAGTGAAAAGAGTATGTATCTTTGTCAATACTGGGCGCTGGAAAGTATGCCTCATCCAGATGATTTTGACACCACTGTGGGCACTATACGAGAGTTGATGCAGGATATTGTAAAACGTCAATTGGTTGCTGATGTTCCCGTTTGTACCTTACTGTCAGGCGGGCTTGACTCTAGTGCATTAACAGCGTTGGCATGCAATACATATCGCCAGAAAGGACTAGGGGATCTTCATACCTATTCTGTTGATTATCTTGATAATGCACAATATTTTAAAGCGAACAGTTTCCAGCCTAATGCGGATGCTCCTTGGGTACAGCGTGTTTCTGAATTCTTTGATACTTGCCATCATAATATTATATTGGATACGCCTGAATTAGCAGAGAATCTGCTCCAGGCTACGATTTCAAGGGATTTACCGGGTATGGCTGATGTAGATACCTCCTTATATCTCTTTTGCCGTGAAATAAAAAAAGGTGCCACGGTTGCCTTATCTGGTGAATGTGCTGATGAAGTATTTGGTGGCTATCCTTGGTTTTATCGGGAAGATATGATTAAGGCCTCCTGTTTCCCATGGTCGCCTAATTTAAATGTACGTATGCAGTGGCTGTCTCCTGAAATGCAATCAGTGACAAGGGCTCATGATTATTTACAGGAACGCTATCAGGAAGCATTAGCTGAAGTGCCGCGGCTGCATGGTGAGGACACGAAAGATGCGCGTATGCGAGAAATTTTTTACTTAAGTCTAACACGTTGGATGCCTACATTACTTGATCGTAAAGATCGTATGAGCATGGCCTCAGGATTGGAAGTTCGAGTGCCATATTGCGATCATAGACTCGTTGAATATGTATGGAACGTTCCATGGAATATGAAAAATTTCCATGACAGAGAAAAAGGTCTTTTAAGGCAGGCATTGGTTGGTATTTTGCCTGAAGATGTTTTATGGAGACGCAAAAGCCCTTATCCGAAAACGCATAATCCTTCTTATTTGAATGCTGTGCGTCA
>JBEQCC010000148.1:0-6406 GCA_041639455.1 Pelosinus sp.
AATGAATATCAGTGACAAAACTGTTTCCAAGTGGGAGCGTGGTTTGGGTTGTCCGGATATTTCACTTATACCAGAGCTTTCAGATATTCTCGGAGTTGATACACAAAAATTGCTGGTTGGCGATATGACTCCGAATGATTTTGTGGGAGGCAACATGAAAAACATAAGATATTATGTCTGCTCAATATGCAGTAACATTTCACTTTGCACCGGTGAAGCAGAGGTTTCATGCTGCGGCAAAAAGCTAACGGTTCAGGGAATGAAAAAAGCGGAAGAAAGTGAAAAACTGTCTGTCCAAGTCATTGAAGATGATTGGTATATTACGAGTTTTCACCCCATGACAAAGACGCATTACATTTCTTTTATGGCTTTTGTCACGGGCGATCGTGTTCATTTAATCAAGCAGTATCCCGAGTGGGATTTAAATGTGCGTATTCCCAAAAGAGGACACGGAATGTTGATTTGGTACTGCACAGAGCACGGTTTATTCTATCAGTTAATTTAAAAAGGAGAATGAAATGAAATTTATAGTATTTAACGGAAGCCCTGCTAGGGCAAACAGCAACACAAATGTGATTGCAGAAGCGTTTTTGAACGGCGCAAAAAGAGCCGATGCCGACACAGAAAATGTGTTTTTAATTGATAAGAACATTGGGCACTGCAAAGGATGTTTTGCCTGCTGGTTTAAAACACCAGGAAAATGCGTGATGCAGGATGATATGACAGAGTTTTTGGACAAATATGATGCTGCTGATGTGGTGTGCTTTGCTTCGCCTGTTTACACATGGAATATGACAGCAGTTCTCAAGAACTTTGTCGATAGGCTCGTGCCGCTGAAAAGTCCTCTGATTATAAAATCGGATGAAAATTTTGACCTTGCGAATTCTAAACCTAAAACGCAGCAATTTGTGGTGATTTCAAACTGTGGCTTTCCGGGCAACAACAATTTTGACACCATGAAAGTAGTGTTTGCTTCCTGTAATCCTGTTCTTGAGATTTATCGTAATTGCGGCAAACTCTTAAAAAGCAAGGATGAGAAAATCAAAGCAACAATAAATGAGTATTTGCATGTTGTTGAACAGGCCGGATATGAAATGGCAACGCAAAATTACGTATCGAAAGAAACAAAAGCGAAACTTGAAATGCAGCTCATGTCAATACCTGATTATGTGAAATACATTGGGATGTAGAAAAGATATGGGGATATTGCTTTACTATTAGAACATAACGAAGTCATTGAAAACAAACTCTGGCTTGGAGATTTTTTAACTGCTGTGCGTATGAGTTTTTTTAGGTGGCGGTATGTGATCATGCAGTTGACAAAAACGTATAGCCTGATATGTTATAGTTTCATAGGTCACCGATCTTTAGAAAAGGTTATTCAGAAACATCTCATTGGAGCGATGTAACGACAGGGGAAGTCGGCTCCATGGTTTGGGAAGTGATAAAACGCGGTGAACAGGCAATGGTGGAAGAAGCAAAGGCTCATGGTGAAGCTCATCAGAATGGTAAATAATTATAATGATGACCTGGGTTTCTTCTTTTGAACTCCAGGCCTTTTTTTGTTGCATAACATGACATTATTCTATATTTGCAAAAGTGGAACCAGAAAAATCATTTAATGTTGTTAATTCTGCATTTGAAGGATTTTCCTTTCTTAAAATGTAATTATATTTAAATTACAGATATAAAATATATCGGAGTTATTTTATGAAGAAACAAAGTATATTTATTGCCTTCAAACCTATGCTCCTCGCTGTGTTTACTAAGGATAGAATTTTATATTCTGAGTACCAGCCTTGCAAGGAGCTCCGCCAGATTATAAATTGTTATTGGGTGTCCCCGACGCCGTATAGCCTTGAGCAACGAATAGATAGTGTAAAACAAGAAATAATTGTTCCCGATGGTTGCTTAGATATTATTTTTGAAGTAGACAAACAAACTAATGACTATAATTGTTTCATTGTTGGTATGATGTCCAAGCCAATTTTTACTTCACCGGACTTTTCAAAAAAACAAATTTATGCCATTCGATTTAATCCTGGAGGAGCATATTCTTTTTTTAGGAATGATTTGGATGATTTCACAGATTTAAAGGTTGACTTCAAGAATGTATCCAAGAATCTTGAAAAGGGATTGGCTGCGGTTTTTCTTTCTAAGAACAGCTTTTACGAAAAAATTAAGTATTTAGATGCATTTTTTCTTAGGAGCTTTGTTGAGTGGGGACAAAATGCAGTTATTATGAATTCTTTAGCAAATATTTTTAGTGCTAAAGGAAATGTAGAAATAAAAAAAATGGCTCAAGGTCAGTATATAAGTGAGCGGCAGTTGAATCGGCTGTTCAAGCAGTGGATTGGTTTATCCCCTAAGGAGTTTACTAGAATTATTAGATTTCAAAATGCCTTGCGAGATATAATTTTAGCTGATAATGTAAATTGGAGTTCTCTGGCAGTAGAGAGTGGATATCACGATCAAGCTCACTTTATTAGCGAATTTAAAGCTTTTACTGGTATTACACCGACCCAAGTAGCTAAATAATGGTTTATGTCCGATTTTTACAATACAGCTACTAAGAAATATTATAAAATACGATTAAATAAGTTTAGGAATCGGTTTAAGGCTGATGAAGTTTTATGCCTACAAAACGGTTATTAATTGGTGGAAAGGAAATGATTCGATTGAAACAATTAACTCCCAATTTGATGGTTGAAAATGTAAACGAAACAGTGAATTTCTATAAGGAAATTTTAGGATTTGAGTTAGTTATGTCAGTTCCCCAAGAAGGCGTATTGAATTGGGCTATGGTACAACACGGCGATGTTAGTTTTATGTTTCAGGAAAGGGAAAATATAATTGGGGAATATCCAGTGTTAAAAGATGTACCGATGGGTGGTGGGCTCACGTTCTATATAAAAGTCAGAGATGTCAAAGGTTTGTATAACAAAGTACAGAAGCGGGTAAATATTGTGTTTGATTTACACAGGACATTTTATGGCGCTGAAGAGTTTACCATTCAAGATATCAATGTTTTTTTATTAACCTTTGCAGATGATGCTGCCAGTACTGAAGAATGAGGAGAGAGTGCCAATATGACTGTAAAGTTCTGTTCATCTGTATTATTAGTACATAATATAAAAGATTCACGTGAATTTAATGAAGATATACTAAATCAGATGGTAGAAATAGACTATGGAGAATGTATTGGATTTGTTGGTGGATTTTCAAAGTTTATTCAGATATATCTTATTGGAGCGACATAACTACGGGTGAAGTTGGTTCCATAGTACGTGAGGCAATTAAACGTGGCGAACAAGCAATAACAGATGAAGCAAAAAGCTAATGGTGAAGTACACCAAAAATTTTAATCAAGTAAAAAAGATAACCTAAAGTTCTGAAAAACTTTGGGTTATCTTTTTTAGGTTTTTATAAAAGTAATTAAGGATTGCACGTTGAGTCAGAAAAATAATATATTAGTGGGTTTACCGCCTGGGAGCTGAATATAAATATTTGTTAGATTTTGCTCATTTATAGGTGTATACCTACTTTTATCAGGTAAAACTACATGAGTAAATATAAACTACAGGAGGTCTTACTGTGAATAATCAGATATTAATGTGGTCTATGCTATTTCTGCCATGGCTTACTTTGTTCTTTATGAATAAAGAAGAGATAAAGCGCTTTATGCCTGTCGCTCTGTTTTCTGCGCTTACTAGTATATTAGCCGTAGAGACGGGGGAAAGTCTAGGGTGGTTTATTTATGGAGAAACAACTTATCCTTTAAGGACATCTTCTTATCATATTTTCGGATTAAATGGCGTCACTACTATCTGGCTTTTTTATTTCTTGTATGGTAATTTTTGGAAATATATAATAATAGACATAGTGCTAAACTTTGGATTTATATATTTATTTCATGTTTACTTCCTCGGTAGTAGAGGGATTTTTCTTGAGGTAGGTATAACTCCTTTTATAAATGTATTAATTACTACTATTGATGGTGCTTTAGTATATGCATATCAAATGTGGCAAGAAGGTATATTTGTTCGTAATGAAAGAACTGAGAGAACAAAGAATTTGCGAATCTTACAGTCAGAAGCAGCTAAACCATTAGACCATGAAAAACAAGAGGATAATGAGCATTAAAGTAGTGTCAGGGGAAGGGACATGATTTTCGTGAGCATCAAAATGCAACATGAATAGAAGCAACTCGAAGTTCTTTTTTGGGACTTGGGTTATTTTTAACTGTTAAATATTATGAAAGCCAACGAACTTTTTAATCCAGGCGGGAAAATAAGATGTTAAGAGCAGCATGGGTAATCAGATATATCTCATTGGAGCGATGTTACTACGAGTGAAGTTGGTTCCATGGTTAGAGAGCAGTTCATCAGAATACAGAATAAATAAAAAGATAACTCGAAGTTTTTCTTAGGACTTCGGGTTATCTTTTTATAATTTTATTTAAATTGATTATTTCTGTTCAATAAAAGGATTGTTCCGAAATAATAATAAAGTTTGCTATTACTCATCCGTTGATAATTACTGAAATACCATTTTGTATACTTTTAATTGGAGACCATGATTTCTCTGCTGTAGCGAACGGAGAGCGTGGTTTTGTTGATTTGAAGAAGCCTCGCATCCACTATAAAACGCTATGTTCAAGGGTAATGCTAGTGGGGAAAGTGGAATTAGATAAAATAATTAGAATACGCGAAATAATGAGAAAATTATAAAAAGAAAGTGCTAATTGACCTAGAGAAGCGTTTATCAAGGATGTGGGTGTTTTACTTTGGAAGAGGCATAATGATATATTTATTGTAGTAAATTTTACATTTGAAATATAAATGTAAAAATAATTACTACAAATAATTCAAAGGAATATAGGCATTATAATAAGTTAATGACTTAGCAATAGGACTGGCGTAAAACATCTGAGACAGCCAAAAAAAGAGAGGGAGGATTTATATGACTATAAAAGGCGATTTGTTAATTCGTGGTGGAACTATAGTCGATCCAGCTCGTAATTTTTTCGGTAAAGCTGATATTTTAATCCGTGGAAATAAAATTGTTGATATATCTACGGCTGAGCATATCGAAGCTGAAAATGTGATCGAGGCAGATAACCGTTTAGTATTACCAGGACTCATTGATTATCATACACATCTCTTTCATAACGGAACGCAAATTGGCATACATCCCGACTCAGCACTTTTACCTCAAGGAGTGACTACTGCGGTTGATCAAGGCAGTGCAGGCATTGCGAATTTTGATAGTTTTTTTGAAGCGGTTATATCTAGTAGCCAAACTAGAATTTTTTCTTATCTTCATTCATCGCCGGCGGGCCTGTCAACTTTAACACGTTGTTTGGAAGCGGCAGATCCTAAATTGTTTGATGTGGAATGTGCGCATCGTTTATTTGAAAAGTACGACAAGCAACTTCTTGGTTTAAAGATTCGACAAAGTAAAGAGATTGTCGGGGAATGGGGTCTAGCCCCGCTAAAAGCTACCATTCAGATGGCAGATGAGCTAGGGTGCCCAGTTGTCGTTCATACAACAAATCCGCCTGGAGAAGTGGATGAATTAGTATCATTGCTGCGTTCAGGAGATGTATTCACTCATGTTTATCAAGGCAAGGGAAGCAATATTATTAATGAACGAGGAAAAGTGCGCCACGCTATTCGCGAGGCAAGAAATAGGGGGGTGTTGTTTGACACTGCTGATGGAAGAGGGCACTACGCATTTTCCATTGCAAAATCTGCGATTGCTGATGCATTCGAGCCAGACATTTTAAGTACAGATGTTGTTAGAAGCAGCTTATTCGAGCGAACGGTTTTTGGTTTGCCATTAATCATGTCAAAATATTTAAATCTTGGTATCTCTTTGCAAAATGTAGTTAAAGCTTGTACTTCCACACCGGCGCGCCTAATTGGAATGGAAGGAAAAATAGGCACTTTGACTCCAGGTGCCTATGCAGATATAGCAGTGTTTAATTTAACGGAAATGCCAATGCGGCTTCAGGATGTATTCGGTGAAAAACTGATCTGCAGTAAAGTATTCATACCGCAAATGACAGTGCTAAACGGAAGGGTGGTATACCGTAGTTTAGAGTTTTGAAACTGCTAAAACATAAAAAAGAGGGGGGATGGTCGTGAATTCAAAGTCATACCGAATAAAGTTAATATTGGTCTTATTTTCGTCCATGTTTGTTATGGGGCTTGATCGAAGCAGCCTTGGAATTGCCGCTCCAGTAATTATGAAAGAACTTAATATTGATACTGCCACAATGGGGGTTGCACTATCTGCGTTCTTTTGGACGTATACATTATTTAGTCTGCCCGCAGGTAATCTTGCCGATAAATATGGGTCGAAAACCGTCTTTGGCTGGGCCGCTGTTATCTGGTCATTGGCC
>JBEQCC010000149.1:0-6397 GCA_041639455.1 Pelosinus sp.
GGTAATATAAGGAGTTTTGGCACTGATTTCTTCAAATAGGGAAAGGGGCAAAGCAATTTCGGCTTCATGAGCAATGGCTGTTAGGTGTAAAACCGTGTTAGAAGAACCACCGATTCCCATATCTACGGCAATGGCATTTTCAAAAGCTTTACTTGTCATGATATCCCGAGGGCGAATATTATTTTTGATTAAGTTAATAACGGCAGCACCGGCTTTCTTGGCCAGGGTTTTTCGTGCTCCTGTATAAGCAGCAGGAATAGTACCGTTGCCGGGAAGTCCCATGCCCAGAACTTCGGTTAAACAGTTCATGGTATTGGCAGTAAAGAGACCAGCGCAGGAGCCGCAGCCGGGGCAAGCGGATTGTTCCATGGTGTCAAGTTCTTCAGCACTGATTTTTCCCGCTTCAAATTTTCCTGCTGCTTCAAACATCGTACTCACACTAATATCTTTTCCTTGGTAGCGCCCTGCTAACATGGGACCACCGCTTACCACGACACAGGGAATATTGATTCTCGCAGCTGCCATGAGCATAGCAGGCACGATTTTGTCACAGTTGGGGATTAGGATTAAACCGTCAAAGGCATGACCTCCAGCCACGGCTTCAATAGAGTCGGCGATAAGCTCACGGCTGGGCAGAGGATATTTCATCCCTTTATGTCCCATGGCAATCCCATCACAGATACCAATCGCCGGGAATTCCATGGGGGTTCCGCCAGCGGCAGCAACGCCCAGCTTGGCCGCCTGTACAATGTCTTTTAAGTGTCCATGCCCAGGAATAATTTCGTTGAAGGAATTAACTATTCCAATGAGGGGCTTATTCAAGTCGTCCTTGTCATACCCCATGGCATAAAATAAGGAACGGTGGGCTGCTCTGGTTGAACCTTTTTTTACAATGTTACTATGCATAATAATAGCCTCCTTTTAATGATAGATAAAAAAAATAAACCCACGCCTCCTAAAAAAGGGGCAAGAGGTTTCTCTCGCGGTACCACCCTTGTTGTATTCAAACAGTATGAATACATCTCTCATCAGGTCTATTAATAAACCCTAGCAAGTTAACGGCTGCGTTCTATCACGAACTGATTCCGGCGCGGCCTACTCAATGTTTTCAGCCTTGCAGTTCAGGAGCGACTCAAGAATATACATATGTTACCGGCTCTCACCTTACCCGGCTCTCTGAAACATAGGGGTATTTCTCTTTCTCCATCATCACTTTTAATGTGTAAAGTTGTAAACTTATTGTTAGATTTATTATAATGGATTTTTTAAATATGTCAACAGTAAAAATACAAAAATACATATTAAGAATACTTCCCATAACAATGGATAAAAAAAAGATAAAAAAAGGCACATTGTGTTACTTGTAGTTTTTGGTTGTTTATTAGATAGAATTTGTCATTCTCGACTTATTTCGACAAAAAAATCATAAAACATTGTATATAATAAAGTGAATTATGTAAAAATTCACGCAGCTCGCCGATGGTAGTACTGCGATAAAGGAAGAGGGAGTGGAAAAGTGGATAGGCAAGATTTTTGGGGAATAAGAAATCGGTTAATTGCAGCTTTTATAGGGGTTATACTAGTTCCTTTAGTACTGATTAGTTTTTTTCTTGGGATGACGACACGATTGCAGAGTCAAGAAGACGTTAGCAGCGTAATAATAGCAGTAGCATTGCTGTCCATAATGTTGGCACTTGCTGTGGCGTTTTTTGTATCTAGGCATTTCCTACGGCCTCTTATTGCCGCCATTACTCATATTGGTGAATTTGGAGCTGGTAACTTTAAGACGAACTTGGTGCAGCAGTTTAGCACTCGTACAGATGAGCTAGGGGAATTGTCTAATGCAATCATGAAGATGCAAAAGGATATGATCATCTTACTGAGCCAAGTACAGCAAATTAGTCAAGGTGTTGAAAGCAATTCGGATAAAATGAAAGCCGCAGCAGAAAAAAACAGTCATTCCATTAAAGAGGTGGGCTTGTCCGTCGGGCAGATTGCGAGTGTATCAGTGAATCAATCTCAGGAGATGGAGTCCGGTGTGGGGCGTATGCACGAGCTTGCAGATCATGTTAAGGCTGTGCAGGTTTATACGGATGAGATGGGGCAAAGCTACGGGGAGATGTGCAGTTTAAATGACAGAGTGGCAGGAATTATATGTTCTCTAACGGAAAAGATGACAGAAGGCAGGCAAGCTTCTCAGGATGTGGACAGTGTAGTGCGCAAAGTAAATGAAATGATTGGACAAATTGGTTCGATCACTACGGTGATCGAGCAAATTGCTGCCCAAACCAATTTGCTGGCGTTAAATGCCTCTATTGAAGCTGCGCGGGCAGGAGAACAGGGACGGGGATTTGCTGTGGTGGCGGAAGAGGTTAGGAAGCTGGCGGAGCAATCCGGCAGTGCGGTTAACGATATTAAGGTATTGATTCAAGATGTTCAGCAGCAGTCTAAGGTAGCTGTGTCTTCCATTGAAAAGGCGCAGCAGGTTGTAAGCGATCAGGAGGAAACTGTGAATGCGACATGGACTATTTTTGAAGAGATTGCTGTAGCTGTCGAGTCTCTTACAGATAAAATGTCTGAGATGCAGAGTCGATTTACGGTTATGAGTGGAAAAAGCGATGAAATTGTAACTGTGTTCAGCAATATATCAGCAGGATCAGAGGAAACATCTGCTATTACCGAGGAGGTTCACACGGTCACAGAAAAGCAGATCATGGATATGGATGAGACCATTGTTTGTGTCACTGAGCTGCGTAACATGGTAGGACAATTGCAGGAGAAGATATCGAAATTTGCTTTATAGTGGATACTAGAATGCTTGTGTGGGAAAATAACCATAGAGGCATTCTTTTTCTTCGATGAGGTAACCGCAGAGTACGCTCAGACCTACTCGTATCAAAAATCACGATTTTCTGTCGACTAAGGGATGGCTTTGCATAAAAAAGTAAATATTTTTTAATAAACTTGATATAGATCACAGATAAGATGGTAATTATGGGGTATGATAAAGATAATATTTGAGGAGGTGGCACAATGTTACCTAAAGGTGCTAATTTACAAAAAATCCATAATGGTAATCGTACGTATGCAATTACACCCCATTTGCCTGGAGGTTTTATAAAACCGGATGTTATGAGAAAGTATGCTGATATAGCGGAAAAATATCATGGAGTAATGAAGCTGACATCCGCCCAGAGGGTGATGATTACCGGGCTTAAAGCTGAGGATATTGATAAAATCTGGGAAGAGCTTGGCATGCAGCCCGCTATGGGTTTTGCCAATTGTGTGCGCAGTATCAAAATCTGTCCTGGTAATATTTTCTGCAAAAGAGGCAAGCAGGACAGCATTAAATTGGGTATGGAACTTGACAAGCTGTACCATAAAAAGGAAATGCCGTCTCGCATGAAATTTGGCGTAGCAGGCTGTGCGAATTCTTGTTCAGAGGTGCATGTAAAAGATATTGGCGTCATGGGCAGCGATATTGGCTGGGATATTTATGTAGGCGGTACGGCTGGCGCCCATCCTCGTTTGTCAGACCTCTTGATTGAAGGTTTGGAGTATGATGAAGTAATACGCATCGTAGACGTTATCGTTCAATATTATCAAAAAAATGCGGATATAGAGCGCATGGGACAATTTATCGATCGTGTTGGTTTTAAAAAGTTTAGGGCGGATGTGTTAGCTGCTTTTTACCAAGGGGTAAGCCAAACGACAGAACCTCTAGTACCCCAATCTGCAGAAGGAAAAGAGATTGTTCCTGTAGCCGGTGGCCTCACAGAAGGTACATTGGTAATTGGTGATAAAATTACAGAAGAGAGCGTAATTAGTGATATTATCAGGGTTTATCCTCAAACGGTTCCTATATTCCGGTCCTTTGGCATGGGATGCTTAGGATGTCCATCAGCCACAGGAGAAGCTTTAGAAAAGGCGGCAGGGATACATGGGCTTGATGTAAAGGAAATTTTAGCAGGATTAAATAAAGTAATTTAGGAGGCTTATCATGAGTGCATTTTTAGGTCATATTCATTACTGGTTATATCATAAAATCGGGCGGGTAGTAGAACGCGAGCAGCTGATCTTTCAGAAGGCTGAGGAAATGTGTGGAGCTACGGCAGAGGAACTGCAGTCTCAGATTTGGCAAATTTATGGTCAGCCCTTACCGGATACGGAGCTTGACCAGTTAATTGATCATACGAATATTCATGGCTGGCTGCAGCGCCAGATTACGGTAGCAGAGACGCGGGAAGCTGCTTTCATTAAAGAATTGCTGGATACTTGTGGCGGTGCTGCTCAAGATATTGTATTATCCGCTTATGCTGAACATGGCAAGCTGTGCGGTGAACATGCCAAAACCCAGGGAAAATATGATGGGGAAAGAGCAGCGGGGATTTATCAGGCAGTGAATGACTATATACTAAATGGCATGCCTTGTGATCAGGGCGATGTAGTAACGGTAAATGAAGATAATAAAGTGATTTGGGAGGGTGAAACCTGCCTGCAGGAACGAAATTGGACGAAAGCTGGCGTGGATAAAGCCTTTATGAAAGAATGCTATCAGAAATGGTTTGCTGGTTTTGTGAAAGCTCTAAATCCTGTATTTGCTTATAGCCAAACGGCGGATACCTTAAAGGGTGGTCCAGTAAATCGGCACCAAATTGTGAAAGAAGCATAAGTACAAAGATTAGACTGCCAGATTTTTGGCAGTCTAATCTTTCGTCGTTCACTTTGATAGCTTTTAATAAAGAACTGAGAAGATTTTTTGAAAAAAGCATGAGAAATACGCGTATAGGGTAGGATAATATTTGACATTTTAGATGGGTAAACATATAGTAATAGAGAGTAATTTTGTATAGTGCAGGTATGAGTGTAGGGGGTTTTTTACGATACATATGGAAGATTTAGAATTGACGATCAATAAACGGCGAACATTCGCGATTATTTCCCATCCGGATGCTGGGAAACGACATTAACGGAGAAATTATTATTGTACGGCGGTGCCATTCGTTTGGCAGGGTCAGTAAAATCTCGTAAGGCAGCAAAACATGCTGTTTCTGACTGGATGGAAATTGAAAAGCAAAGAGGTATTTCTGTAACTTCTAGTGTACTGCAGTTTGATTATGACGGATATCGGGTGAACATCCTGGATACACCTGGTCACCAAGATTTTAGTGAAGATACATATCGTACTCTTATGGCCGCAGATAGTGCTGTGATGCTGATTGATGTGGCAAAAGGGGTAGAGGATCAGACGAAGAAACTGTTTCATGTATGCCGCCAGCGGGGAATCCCTGTATTTACCTTCGTAAATAAGCTGGATCGCTATGGCAAGAGTCCTTTTGAGTTAATGGAGGAAATTGAACAGGTTTTAGGAATAAGGGCATATCCTATGAATTGGCCTGTAGGTATAGACGGCAGTTATGTAGGTGTTTATAATCGCCAACAGGCGCAAGTGGAATTGTTCGCCAAAGATGGCGCCCATGGGCAGTCTGTATTGCCTTCCACGATGGGGAGTGTTAGTGACCCTGCTTTTCGTGAATTGTTAGGTGAGAGTGTTCATACTGTGTTGTGTGAAGATATTGAACTTTTGGATATGGCTGGCGATGCTTTTGATTACGATCTCGTAGCGGCTGGCGAACTTACACCTATGTTTTTCGGCAGTGCCATGACCAATTTTGGTGTAAGACCTTTTCTTGAAGAATTTCTGAAACTGGCGCCTGCGCCTGTAGCACGTATGTCCAGTGAAGGGGAAATTAATCCTGCAAGTGAGGAATTTTCTGCCTTTGTCTTCAAAATTCAGGCGAATATGAATCCTGCTCATCGTGATCGTCTTGCATTTATTCGCATTTGTTCCGGTAAGTTTACCAGAGGGATGTCTGTGTATCATGCTCAGTCAGGTAAAGTCATTAAGCTGGCTCAGCCTCAGCAGTTTCTGGCTCAGGAGCGTACCATTATTGATGAAGCGTATCCTGGTGATATTATCGGTTTATTTGATCCCGGAATTTTTGGAATTGGAGATACGTTGTGCCAGGAAGGGGCTAAATTGACCTTTCGGGATTTTCCGGTATTTCCGCCGGAGCAATTTGCCAAGGTCCAGCCCAAAGATACAATGAAGCGGAAGCAATTCGTTAAGGGGATGACCCAATTGACCCAAGAAGGAGCGGTTCAGGTTTTCCGTCCAGTCACGAACAACGATCTGATTGTGGGTGCAGTGGGCGTACTGCAGTTCGATGTAGTGGTTGCCCGTCTGAAGAGCGAATACAACGTTGAAGCAATTTACGAATCGGTCAACGTGGCGACTGCCCGCTGGGTAGAGTGCGGCGATGTGAAGAAATTCGAAGAATTTAAACGTAAGAACGAAGTGCAGCTGGCACTGGATGGCGGTGATAACCTGACGTAT
>JBEQCC010000150.1:0-6309 GCA_041639455.1 Pelosinus sp.
CTTTCGCACTCACAGGCGGTGTAATAGCGTTATGGGTACGAGATATACCGCTCTCGATATCTGCAGGAATCGGTTTCATAGCGCTGTCTGGTGTAGCAGTATTGAATGGTTTAGTGCTTATCAGTTTTATTAAGGCTCTTCGCTATGAGGGTAAGCCTTTGTTGGAGTCAATTCAAGAAGGTGCGCTCACCCGATTACGTCCAATTTTGATGACGGCACTAGTTGCTTCTTTTGGTTTTGTTCCTATGGCTATAGCAACAGGCACAGGTGCTGAAGTCCAGCGCCCTTTGGCCACAGTGGTAATAGGCGGTATATTGTCATCCACCATGCTGACTTTGCTGGTACTACCATTACTATATCAGTTGGCTAATATGCCAAAACATAAACCAAACTCATCCAAAATAACTGCCCAATAAACATGTGCACAAATAACACTATCAAGCTTTAGCATACGATGTATTTCGTGCAGCATTTGCAGTTGCTATGTATCAGCTCATTACCCATGTTATTACAAAATTCCATAATTACAATATCGATAATTTATCGTAAAACTAATAGGACGTTATTATGCTCGCTACATTTTTGACCACTTTTCGCGAAGGCCTAGAAGCCTTACTCATCATTGTTGTTGCATTAACTTTTCTTAGAAAAACAAACAACCATAAATTAATCTCACCATTGCTTTATGGTACGTTTGTTGCCGTTGGCTTATCTATTGCCCTTGGATATTACCTAGCAGAATACGGTTCACTATCCCCTATATGGGAAGGTGTGATGGCACTTGTTGCTGCAATTTTAATTATCTTATGCGTTATACATATGATGCGACATGGCAAGAAGATGGGTGAGGACATTAGAGCAAAATTACAAGCACTAACGGGAAAACAATCCTTCTTGGTGAAGTCGGGTATATTCTTATTTGCATTACTTATGGTAGGACGAGAAGGAGTAGAAGCTGCTACTCTAATCGCAGTGTTAGCGAGTTTTCAGAGCAAGCTTATGCTTCTATTAAGTGCATGTGCAGGCATTGCAGCTGCAACCTCGGTAGCATTACTTTGGAGTAGGTTTGGTAAGCTTGTTAACCTTGGATTGGTTTTCAAGATAACGGGTATCTTCCTGATGATTTTCGCGGTTCAGCTTTTCATCTATGCTTTCCATGAGTTCAGCGAGGCAAATGTACTGCCTGGACTAGACAATGTTTACTGGCATAATGTGACTGAACCTTTAGGGCCTGATGGAACCTATGGGGTATGGTTGAGTTATAGCCTTTTGATTATTCCCATAGCCATGCTGGTTTGGGGCCGTTTAAAAGGTACAAGCCTCATCAACGCTCAATCATAAAATATGACCAACAAAAATGGTAAACCCAAGTCCTGTCTTGTCGACCTTTTTCTGTATGTATTAGGGTGCAAGAGGAATATTACAACTGAATATGTTTAATAGTTATGATTGAAGTTAAAACTATCACATTATTTATTGTCACTGCAATTGCAGAGATTATTGGTTGCTATTTACCTTACCTATGGCTAGTCCAAAATAAAAGTGTTTGGTTACTCATTCCAGCAGCCTTTTCACTTGCACTATTTGCATGGCTATTGACCTTTCATCCTGCTGCTGCAGGGAGAGTTTATGCTGCATATGGTGGCGTTTATATTTCGGTAGCTATTTTCTGGCTGTGGTTAGTTGACGGCATTAAACCGACTACTTGGGATTTACTAGGGATAGGGATGGCCTTAATTGGTATGGCAATTATTATGTTCGCGCCTCGTAGCACTTAATATTGCACACTTATAATTTCTGGATTGTATATGGCTAAAAAATGTTGTGATAGTGGATGTAATAACAACCAGCTTCTGACACCAAAGTATCGCAAGATACTTTGGATTGCATTGCTGATTAATTTTACTATGTTTGTGGTTGAGTTATTAAGTGGTCTCAATGCGCATTCGATATCATTAATGGCAGATGCAATCGACTTCTTTGGTGATGCCATGAACTATGGTATCTCATTAGCTGTGTTATCCATGAGTTTAATGTGGCGTGCGCGTGCTGCGTTATTCAAAGGACTTACGATGGGCGCATTCGGACTATTCGTATTGGCAAGCGCAGCTTGGTCATTTACGCATGGAAAAATACCAGAGCCTTACACGATGGGCATTATAGGCATGCTCGCATTGATCGCTAATGTGAGTGTTGCCATTATGCTCTACGCTTATCGCGAAGGCGATGCCAATATGCAATCTGTGTGGCTATGTAGCCGCAATGATGCAATTGGAAATATAGCGGTTATGCTTGCGGCATTAGGTGTTTTTGGTAGTGGGAGCGCATGGCCAGATTTATTCGTGGCAGTCATTATGGCCGGTCTTGGGATATCAGCGGCTACACAAGTCATTAGAAAAGCTTGTACTGAAATTGCAAATTAATGTTTATATTTGCTACTCCTAATCTTGTACCAAGAGAGAATTACTAAATAAACAGATTGGAGACCAATCATAAAGCTTGCTTCAGCTTTGATTCTCTTTCTGGAATTGCAGCTAAATTAGATTTTAGAACTTCAATCTGATCTGCAAATTTTTTAGAGTTTTGTAACTTTAATTTTTGCAAATTTTGTAGTTTCCAACGAGTAGCTGGCATATCTTTTAGATGGGCAATGTTAATCAGCGACCAATCAGGTTCAGCAGCAGCTAATGACAGCAAAAATTCCTTATGCCTTTGCTCGAGTCGAGACCTTATCTCACTAAACAATCTAGTGCGAGTGTCTAACAAGACTTCTAGGCTAACATCCTCCCTTGGCATCCCTACAAAATGTGTTGCATATTCAGAAGCTATATCCTTCTCATTATTGAAGAGCACTTCGTGCATTGGTTTAGGGTGCCCAATCAGATAGCAAACGAATGCCTCCATCATATCCTCAGAGATGTTTTCACTTTGAAAGAAGTGGTATACATCGAATAAATCCCGAGGGTGCTGCCGGTCCATTGCTGCAACGAACTTACTGGCATAAAGCTCATTTTTATTAAGTACTGGGATCGTAACTCGTTTTCTAAACTCATCCTGCACAGCCTGGGTGATCGAAGTATTTTCTACCTGATATACCGTTCCCCTCATTACATAGTTGATTTCCACTTTGACGGTAGACGTTCCATCGCTTATATTAACCTTTGATTCCAGCTCACCACTGCCGCTCAACTTAGCCCTAAATCCACGCCTCTCCATCGCGATCACGATTTGTTGGAGTGCGCCTTCAATTTGCTCCAAAGCTTGCGTTCGATCAAGCTGAAAATCTACATATACCAAATCCAAATCAACCGACAATCTTGGCATGTCTTGCATGAATAAATTGATTGCAGTCCCACCCTTCAGTGCAAACAAGCCTGAAGAAAACACATCATGCGTCACCTCCAGCAATAGATTCACTACCTCTCTATACTGCTGTCTCATGGTTTGAGTATCATCCTAGTATTGCCGTCTTTACCCACCCAATTACTAGCACTGCCTCTCTTTAGGCTCATTTCACTCAATTCGCTGATTACAGGAAGGGATATTTTTTTCGCTATATCCCTAAATAATCTTACCGCTTTTACGCTCCTACAAGCATCAAGCAGCGTTTCCATAACATCGGATCTAAGTGTGTAGCAACTTTCCATTATTTCTACTGCTTCCGATAGGGATTGTCTCAACCCCACTTCAGACAACATCTCCAAGACCGCACGTTCAGGATCGGAAACACTATTCCATTTTTCACCGCGTCCTTCGTAAGAGCCAACGTAAAGTGGTTGCATTACATCTTCTTCAAAAAGATGCTTTTGATTATATTTGCAATTGAATCTTGATGAGAACCACTCGGGAACATTGAAGGGTCGGCTTCCATAAAGGTAAGTGATCGGCTTATAGCTTAGGTAGTGAGTGATTCCGTAGACCTCTAATGCGCTCTTACCTCCTAAATGAAGATCCTTGGCTGTATCATTTAGCAGCTTTATAGACAGGCTAAGCTCAGGCTCGCTGCCTGGTTTTATATACACTCCATTGCCTAGACGCTCTAGCCAACCAGCCCTCACATAATAGACTGCCAGATCTTTGGAAATACCCAACTTCTCTAAATCAGCATAACGTATAGGTGCGCCAGGCTTAAGGAAGCTATAAAGTATTTTTAATTTTCCAGATATATTAGTAGCCATACTACTAATATACATTTAAAATTAAATATGTCAACACATAGCATTTTAAAATACAATAATATTAGTAGTCTAACTACTATGTTGACAACTATTATAAATATTAATGGTGAAGCTTAGTTAGCATATAAATCGATAAATTAGCAAAGCTGGCCACTTCTAGACTTTGGGATGGGTCGCATCTAGTAATGAATGATAGCAAGCCTAATCGAAAGTGTATTCTTTCCAAGGAATCTGTGAGATGTGGAGATTAGTTAGAAATTTCACGATATCGGTTCTTCCCCAATAGGTAGGTATCCCCCGGTGAATCTGTGCCATTAAAATAATCGGCATACCAGGGAAGTATCGCATCAATGAGACTGAGGTCTGCTGTGATTGTTGCTGACTCTGGAGCACCGCAGGTTTAACGACAACAACAGCAAATGTAACACCTTGCTCCTTGATGATTGCAGCTTCCATCTTCAATTACATCACTCCCTTTCATTGGCTTAATCATATATAAGTTGTGTAAAGATGACTGACACAGGTTCCACAAACCTTACCGCCTTTGTTTGCACATAGAACCCGTGCTTCCTCTTCCTTTTTACAACTGAATTGCCATCCTGTTCAAAAAAATGAAGAGTTTGTTTTTGATTTTGTATTAGGTGACATAGTTATAGCGTAATTTAACTGATCGTGAATATAACGAAGAGTTTTATCAACCCAAGAGCAAACATCTCCTTCATCTAGGACGTGGACGTGTTTCAAGTCTCCTGTATCTGCATTAAATCTCCATTTTGCACACATTGCCAAATGTAGGTGAGATTGGATTTTCGCCCATCTTTCTTCTGTGGGATTATTTAATACTGATTGCCCCGATATTGCATGCCAGTGCGGCTGCGCGTGATCCGCATCTAAGCCGCGAGAGTCCCATTCTGCCCTTAATAAACATTCTTTGGATTGAGTTCCTCGAATTAATGATATTGAAATAGAGGTTAGGACGAATTCACTTGTAACGTCATCATAGTCAAAGCGCATTGCAAAGCCAAGCCATATTGCAACCTCCTCTTGAGACTGTAATTCATATATAAATGGGGTGATATAAAGTGGGCGCGGAGCACTAACTGGTTCAAAAATCTGTGTGGATGTGTTCTGAGCAATCTCAACATACAATGGACCTCGAGATATTTGCTTGCTCTTGCGTTGGCTTGTATAAAGGCTATTTACTGCATCCTGCAAAAAGACGTTATAAGACTTTAATATTGCACTTATCTGTCTAATATGATTTTTACTGTAAGGAATTGTCACGATTTTATAGTGCGTACGCCTCTTTGACCAAGCCATCAAGATAGTCAACATCAATAGGCGTTTTACAAGACAGATTTAAACCAATTTCAGTTAACTTTCGAATCGTTGACATTGAGGCTAATGTGCCCTTGCCAAGCCAAGGTAGAGGAACATTGCGAAGATATTGCTTTTCCAGTTTGAGTTGGCCACCACCAATATGGGTAGAAACCGATTCCAATAGCTTTCCAAATGTACGCGAAGCGGTAATTGCTATATACGCATATGCTAGATCGTCATCAAAAGATGGGGCATATGATTTGAGTGGCACCCAAGCATGGCCCACTACTACTACAAAATCTCCTGTTTCATCATAAGCGAACGATCCTTCTTCTCCAAAATATCGTGAAACAATTTTCTTTTCTCGGCTGAATTGCCAATTGCGAGGCCGAATTAAGTGCCACCATTCAAGAGCTTCGCTTGCTCTTGATAATCCAGAGTTTTTGCTTACTGCAGAATTTGAAAGGACTTCGTCATAGAATTGTGGTAACAATTCAATTAGTGTTTCTAATGTATTAATCTCAGGAAGATTGTCTCCATAGGGAAACCAAGCATACCAATTCCGATTCAATACCGATTGTTGAATCGATGCATTTACTACAGCTGGTCTGAAAAACCGTTGCTCACTTTCGTTAAGCGATAAAACATAACTTGCTGGTTGAATAAATGCATTATCTCCTATCCTTGCTCCCTGTTTTATGTCAAAAATCTCACCCAATTTAGGATGGTTGCGATATGCGTTCGTTAGGCTGAGCATCTCGAAGCTTCGCGGGCGCCACGGACTACCATTTCTGCCAAGATTAAAATCACT
>JBEQCC010000151.1:0-3480 GCA_041639455.1 Pelosinus sp.
TTGGGAGGCGCCAATTCCTCTTATCAATTGTGCTGATTGCGGTAGTGTGTCTGTTCCAAAAGAACAATTACCCGTTTTATTGCCCGAGAATGTAAATTTTGCTGCAGGCTCGGTTTCGCCGTTAGCTAAGGTAGAAGAGTTTGTAAATTGCACATGCCCTAAATGTGGTGGCCCTGCGAAACGTGAGACTGATACGATGGATACTTTTATTTGTTCCTCATGGTATTATATGCGCTATGCAGACCCTAAGAATGCGAATCTTCCTTTTGATTCCTCAAAGGCTGATTATTGGGCACCTGTCGATCAATATATTGGTGGTATTGAGCATGCGATATTACATCTTTTATATTCAAGGTTTTTTACAAAAGTGCTTAAAGATGCAGGACTAGTAAATGTAAATGAGCCATTTAAGAACCTATTAACACAAGGAATGGTTATAAAAGATGGTTCCAAAATGTCTAAGTCTAAGGGGAATGTTGTGTCTCCTGAAGAAATTATTGCAACATATGGGGCTGATACAGCTCGATTGTTTATTTTATTTGCTGCTCCGCCGGAACGTGACTTAGAATGGAATGATCAAGGTGTAGAAGGTTCTTATCGATTCCTTGGGCGTCTGTGGAGAATTGTGGATCACTATGCTTCTTTCATGGCAGGAGAAGAATCGGGATATGACAATAGCACTCTTAGTAAAGGAGAACGAAATCTTAGACGTGTATTGCATGCAGCGATTAAGAAAGTAACAGAAGATATTGGTGATCGCTTTAACTTTAATACCGCCATTAGTTCTATTATGGAATTAGTAAATGCAATGTATACCGCCAAGGATCATAATCTAGCTGTCAATCCTGGGTTAGTGCGAGAACTTATTTCAAGTTTATTGTGCTTGTTAGCCCCTTTCGCGCCTCATATCACAGAAGAATTGTGGAGTGAAACCATTGGTCAAGGTAGTGTTCATAAACATATATGGCCTGTGTTTGATGAGGATGCTATAAAGTTAGAAGAAGTAGAAATTGTTGTACAGATTAATGGGAAAGTGCGGGAAAAAATTGTTGTTTCTGCCGCGCTTACGCCAAAGGAATTAGAAGAAAAAGTATTAGAGCAAGAAAAAGTGCAGGCACTGATTCATGAGAAACAAGTGATAAAAGTAATTGCCATAGCAGGAAAATTAGTTAATATTGTAGTACGTTAATGAATTTATTTTAGAATGTAATGATACAGAAATAGTCCGGTCGAATATGTCGATCGGACTATTTCTGTATCATTACGTGGAGCTGCTACTTAAAAAGAAGATATCCTTTAATTGAACCAAGAAACTTTTCTGAAAATAAATTGCCAAGAGAATCAAGGACATGTATAATAATACTAATAAGATAATATCAAAATGATAATATCAAAATGATGATATAAGAGTTATCTTAAATGGAAACCGCCAATTACTCTATTTTTTTCTAAAAAAGACTTGATTCTGGTGGGGTCTTAACTTCCATCGGATATGATAATTAGCGGGAGGTTAAGGATATGAATGAATCCAAACATGGTTTTTTTAAAGATGATGGCAATAATGATCAAATACATTCCTCGAATAAAGTAGATATGGTTATATTCAGTGCAATTGATAGTGAAGATAACGATCCAAGACGACTGCCTGATAAGGTACTGCAAATTCTTTTGGTAAAAAAGAAAAAGGACGTATTAAAAACAAATGGCAATGCATCTAAATGGTCATTGCCGGGAGGGTTTGTTAATTACGAAGAAAGCATTGATGAAGCTGCTGTAAGGGAATTGAAGGAAGAAACAAACTTGGAGAATGTATATATGGAGCAGCTTTATACATGGGGGCGAGTCTATCCTAACCTTCATAGAAGGGTGATAAGCACATCCTACATGGCCTTGGTAGATCGAAAGAAATTTACTGTAAAATCAGGTGAAGATGCAGAAGATGTACGATGGTTTAATGTCCGCAGTAATGTGATTGGCAAATATAAACATCCAACGATAAATGGATATATTCTTGAGCAAATCTTTGAAATTATAATAGAAAATAAAGAAATAACCATAAAAGATCATGTGATAGTAAAAAATACAGTGGAGGGACATATCTCAAAAACAGAAAACACGTATGTGGAGAATCAAGATGGCTTAGCTTTTGAACATGCTAAAGTTATACAGTATGCTCTTGATAGGTTGAAAAATAAAGTAATGTATACAGATATTGCTTTTAGCTTGATGCCAGAATTATTTACGCTTACTGAACTGCAAAAAGTATATGAGGTTTTATATCGCCGGGAATTAGCAGATGCTTATTTTCGAAAAAAAGTTAAACGAATGCTTACAAAAACAGCATTATTATCAGAAGGTAAGCAGTTTAGACCTTCCAAGTTATATCTTTTTAATCCTCGGTGGAAGGATGACGAGGAATAGTAGAGTGAGGCGCTACAAAGAAACAAAAAATCATAGTTTGTAAGTTTAAATAGTCTGTATCTTTATTCAATGTAAGAGAGGGGCAAAAAAATGGCTATATTTAATGGTGAAAGATTAGCAGCAGAAATTTTTAAAATTGAAGCAGATAAAATTCGGCGAGGCTGGTATACTGATAAATATTTTAGTAATAATGTCATCTTATTAGAAGCATTGGCAAAGGAAGGGTATACGTTTTCCGGCAATAGTGACATTAAAGATGTGGATTGTTCTATGGTGCAGGTTGGTGATGTAGAAGTTGAAATGCAATTTTTTACTCGCAGAAGGCCATGGAGTTTAGTCGCTGGGGTGGATGAAGCTTTAGCAATTATAAAAATGTGTACTGGCTACTTTAATGAAGAAGGAAACTTCGTAAATACCTACCATACATTAGAGGTTGAAGCAGTGCAGGATGGTACCTTTGTTGAGTATGATGGAGATCCATTGAGTGTACAACCCGTTATTAGAATTCGAGGCCGTTACCGGGATTTTGCCAATCTAGAGACGGTGATCTTAGGGGTTATCGCTGAGCCAACTCGAATTGCCACGAATGTATATAATACGCTAGTCGCTAGTCGCTCTAAAGATATTTTATTTTTTCCTGCACGATTTGCTCACTATAAAATGCAGGCTTTGCATGGATATGCCTATTCATTGGCGATTCAAGCCTACAACCAAAAATATAGTAAGAAAAATTCTCGATTTGTAAGTACAGATGAACAGGGAACTTGGTGGGGCGGAGAAGGCGGAGGAACAATTGCCCATGCGACAATTTGTTGTTTCTTGGGAGATACCGTTGAGACCATGATGCAGTATTCCCGCATTTTTGACAAAATCGTTTCCAGATTGGTATTAGTTGATTTTCATAATGATTGTGTCGGTGAAACGAAGGCTGTAATGACGAAGATGTTTGCTGCTTACCTTGCTTATTATAAGGAAGGTCAATTTGATGAAGCGGAAAAATATAAGCTATATGGGGTACGTCCTGATACCTCTAAAAATATGCGGGATAAATCTATTGTT
>JBEQCC010000151.1:3490-6322 GCA_041639455.1 Pelosinus sp.
GAATTTGCGAGAAGCAATTGACAGCGTTTATCATGAGTGGGATCTAAATGAAGAGGAAATTTCAATTGCCAAAGAGTGGTGTGAACAAGTCAAAATTTGTGTCACAGGGGGATTTAATGCAAAGAAAATAAGAGAATTTGAAGAGATGGACGTACCTGTGGACATTTATGGAGTTGGTTCTTCTTTACTGGAAAACTCCGATGGAACTAATAATGATTTTACTGCGGATATCGTTCGTGTAAAGATTAATAGTCAATGGTACAATCTTTCTAAAATTGGCCGCTCTGTCTGCGAAAATCCTAATTTGGAAAAAATTCAATAATCATATAAAAAAATAATTCCTATTGTAAAGGAAAAACTATGTTTTTGTCGAAGGAATAGGCAAGTTACAATAGGGGGGATATCGATGGTTGAGCAGCGGAATAAGTTATTATTTATTGTGATGCTGGCGATATTGGTTGTAGCAGGCAGTTTCTATAGTTTTTGGCAGAAGAATACGGTGGCGGAAGTAGCATCTTCCGATGATGCTGCAGTTAAAAAGGACTTTCGTCAGCCAGAACAATCTGATGAGATCTTTGTATATATAAGCGGTGCAGTTCATAAACCAGGTGTATTCAAAGCGTCTCCCAATGCTAGAGTATTTGATATTGTAGCGATGGCTGGCGGTCTTACAGCTGAGGCTGATGTAGCTAAAACCAATTTGGCTCAAGGGATCAAGGATGGTATGCACATTCATGTAGCGGATAAGCTTCCGGTTTCCAATGAGCAGTCAGCAACGACTGGTACCGCCAAGACAAAAGGAGGTAATAAAGTCAATATTAATTATGCTGATAAAAGCGAACTAGACACACTGCCAGGTGTGGGACCTGCGTTAGCAGAGCGAATCATTGAATATCGCCAAACAAATGGCGGCTTTACCAGTGTTGATGAGCTAAAGAATGTTCCTGGGATCGGATCAAGTAAATTTGAAAAAATGAAAGAAAAAATCACAAATTGATAATTAGATCAGTTTGTGATTTTCTAAAACTAGAGACGCCATAGGTCGGATATTGTGAAAAATACCAATATCTCCAAAGTATTCTCACTGGTGCTGAATAGAAAACGATATTTTTATAAATGAAAGTACTTGGCAGCTCATCTAGCGTGGTGTAACATCTATATAAAGTTAGATATCATTAAAAAAATAATGATTACGGTTGATCAGTTGAGCTGAAGGCCAGAGATGTTTCTATACATTTCTGGTCTTTTTTGGTGCGCCCAGCATGGGCGCTTACTAGTCGGTGCAAGTCCGAATACTAAGTCGGTTACAAGTATTGCAAGTGTAAAAAAATTGACGTAAATGGATTCTTGTGTTATGATGTCATAAATGTATAATTGCTGATCAGGATAACTGAAGGCTAAAGGTGTCTCTTTAACAGAGATTCTTTTAGCCTTTTTTATATTAAGCTGACTGGAGATAACCAGAGGCTGGCTTCTTTCACAAAAGCGAAGGAACCAGTCTTTTTGATTTTAGGGAGGTGAAAAAATGTCAATTATGCTAATTGGCGCAGACCATTTAGGAAGTATCGAAAAAAAATTGCAGACATTAGGAATTCATGCAATTGATCATGTTACAGGTAGAAGTGTTTCTGACCGAAAACGCTTTAAGTTTCCCTTATCTACAACTTTGATTGTTATTTTTATTGATTATATTAATCATACTACAGCGAGAAATATTAAGCAGCTGGCCAAGTCTCAAGGGGTTCCCCTCGTGTTCGCAAATCGTTCTTGGAGTTCGTTACAAGATAAATTAGTCGATTTCAATTTAAAAGAACTAGGATAACTCTGTTTTTTTATTAAGAAGGAGGTCTTTGTAGTGCAGTCCTGTTCCGATGTGAAGAATAATGTGACAAATTTAAGAGGGGCGATAAAACCATTGCCTTCTCAAGTGTTTGATATTATTGAACATTTTTTATTAAACGTCGAGCATGGTCACTTAATTTTAATGATACAAGATGGGTTTGTTGTAAAAATAGATAAAATAGAAAAGTTTATGATCACGGCTAAAAGTAGAGAGGGAGGCTTTTCTATAAAAGAAAAAGTAAAGAAAAAGCATCCCATGCAAGTGAAGATTTTATCTGATTTACAAAGCATACGATACGGACAATTGGTCATTCATGTGAATAATGGACAAGTGGGGCAAATTGAAAAGACTGAAAAAAGACGTATTGATGAACTAGAAGGACTGTATGGTGATGGCATATGAAATCTGAGAAGTCTTTTTAAAGTCGGCAATTATAAAAATAAGGTATACTTTTGTAATGATTTTTTTTAATGCTATGGTTGACAACAACATTTATAAGCGTATAATGGAATGAGAAAGTTATTGTTGTTGATAATTTTATAGATGCATTATTATCTTGGTTGATCAGACACACTGAAGACTGGAGATGCTCTTTGAGGCACCTTCAGTCTTTTTTATTGTGATAAAAGTAAAAGTGGAGGAAGAAAGATGACTAGAAAAAAAGATATAGAGAATTTAAGTTGCACAGATTGCAGTATTTACAATTGTAGAAGCCAGGACAAGAAATTCCCGGGGTTCTGTTTGACCACTAAAGATAATGATGGACATTCCATTGCAGATGATATTGAAGAAATTAAAAATTATCTGCAAGGAGATGAACAAGATGCAGTGGTTGCTAGAGCATCAGCCCAAGTGGAGGGGCTCTTTTATGGTAAGTTAACAAGAGTAGAGGAAATTATTGAATTTGCCAATCGCATTGGTGCTAAAAAAATTGGTATTGCAACTTGTGCTGGTTTGATAGAGGAATCAAAAATCTTTACAGATATTCT
>JBEQCC010000152.1:0-6310 GCA_041639455.1 Pelosinus sp.
TTAATCGGTTGACGGCTGCTCCTAAATGAATCATCAACCCAGAAATCAATTCTTCATCGACAGATAAATCAATTCCAATATCCATTTGGATCTTTGACAAAATACTATCAATCAACGTCCGGTATTCCCGCTTAACCTGAGTATTTTCTCTACTCCCTATCAGTTTTTTACTGGATATAAAATGTTGCGTTAAATAATACACTTCATTTGTAATATCAATATCAAGCTGCTGTAAGATAATATCGATAATTTCCTGTGCTACAGAAAAATCGATGGATTCTTCCAAAATCATCATTTGTTCTTTACTATATTCCGTCGTATTTTTTCCATCGGCTCGTTTCAACGTAATAATGATATGCACCAACAAATTCTTAAAAGCAATATCAGTTAAATGAATATTATATTTTAAAATGACCTTTAGAATGATTTGCTTTACTTTTTCAATTTCTTCCAGTGAGAAAAGCTTCCGGTAAAATTCATTCTGAGCCAAATCTACTAAATCATTGCTATTAAAAATATATTCTGAAATACAATAACGGATTTGTGCCTCATCCCCCTTAATAGAGATGCCACACCTTCGATCAGCAATAATCTCAACGCCGAAGCGATGCAAACTTTTCTTTATGTCTTTCATGTATTTTTTCAAAGTGGAAAGACTAATAAAAAGTTCATCGGCCAGTTCTGACTCTGTAACGGCTCTTTCATGTAAGGATTTCAGCAGAAGTTCAGCAATAATAAAGGAAATTCTATCATTATGGTCTGAAGGAATGATATGGTTCTTCAGCCAACCCTTCCGGCCTTCATTGCTCTGTGCATCTTTAAATGCCTCATAACGGTTTTCATCATAAATTTTCAGCATATACCCGACACCGGTTTCTGCCTGAATCTCCGCGCCATGTTTCTGAATCAAGACATTACATTCTTTGATATCATTGCGAATCGTCCTTGAGCTTACACCAATTAAAGCAGCCATACTCGCACTATCAAGTACTTTTTTTTCAATATCGAACAGTTCCAGTATTTTTAAAATCCTTTTGCTCTGAATATCCAATACCTTACACCTCGCTTGCTACAATTTGATTATAACAGCACCTCAACGCTCCACCTAGACATTAAACTTCCACAGCTTGTGGAAGTACAACCTAAAGTCTGCATATTCCCTTAGTCGAAGGCACTTGACTCATCGCAAAACGAAATGCAGCAGATAAAAACAAACGACTATAAAAAAACTATAATGCTCCGACTTGTCCCTCATAGTTCTTCTCGGTTCATTGTTTGTTAGTCATTGCAAACAGAGTGAAGCAATCTCTGTTCCCTCTGTGTTTAACGTTCTCCAACTCATAGTTTATATGTTAGAAAGAATCATTACCGCCCCTTTTATCTTAAGGTGCAGTAATGGTTCTTCTCCTTTTCGGGCCGTAATTAACTGCCGAACCGGAGAGATCGCTTTTGCCTGCTGCTTATTCGTCGCACTGCTTTTGTTCGATAAACAGTTATATGCCGAGTCGACAAAAAGAACCTTCCTGTATTATAATGGCAATAATCATTATGATCTTAAAAAAGATCATTGCTATAGATTACAAAAAGAACAGTGGCGCCGCCTCCATCCCCATAGTTGAAACTAGCGGATGGAGGGTACGTTGCGGTAATTTAAATCAGGGAGGCACTTCGTTGAAAAAAAAATATGTTTTACTTGTATTGCTCGTGTTCTGTCAGATACTTTTACCTGGTAAAGCATTGGCACTTACGCTTCAGGAATGTGTAAATACGGCTCTGCAGAACCATCCTGATCTTCTTGCGGGACAAAGTAAGGTGACAGCTAAACAGGCTGAGATCAAGCAATCTCAGGCCGATACAAAGCCGCAGCTTAGTGCAGGGATGTCCTATACTCGTACAGGCTCTGGGAGTACAGACAGTAATGGAGCCTATAATACCAACGTTCAGGCAGAGCAGTTGCTATACGATTTTGGCAAGACAAGTCTGAGGATCAAATCCGCCCAGGTAAGCAAAGAGGCCGCTGATGCAGATTACCTGGCTATTCGAGAAAAGGTTATCGTCAATGTCCGAACGGCTTACTATAATTTAAATCAGTATGTACGGCAAAATCTTGTTGCCAAGACCCGTTATGATAACTATGCAAAGCGTCTGCAATGGGCTGAGGCTTACTACGAGGCTGGTACAAAAGCAAAAATTGAGGTAACCAAAGCGAGGGTCGATTTGGCTAATGCCAAGCTGGCGTTGGTCAAGACAGAATCAGCGATTGCACAATCCACGGCGGAACTGGCGTCTGCAATGGGACAGCCTTTGCGCCGAATCGATGCCGTTGACGACAATCTGGCTTATCAGCCCTATGATATTACTATCGAGAAGGCCATCGACCATGCTATTGCCAATCGTCCGGAACTGATTGCCCGGCAGAAGGAAGATCAATACGCCCAATTAAATCTGGATTATCAAAGAAAGGGATGGGCAGCCAATGTAAAGGCATCTGGCGGATATGAATTTTCGGGTTCAGCACCGTTTGATGATACTGGCTGGAATGCACGCCTTTCCCTTTCCCTGCCGCTATGGGACGGCGGCCTTATTCGCAGCAAAATAGAAGCAGCAGAGGCCCAGCGCAATGTTTCTGCGGCAGAACTTACTAGTCTGAGAAATTCTGTTATGCTCGAAGTACGCAAAGCATGGCAGGCTTTATATGAAGCCAAAGAAGCCTTGGCAGCGTCGCTTGAATCAGAGACTCAGGCGACGGAGACCCTGAATCTGGCCAAAGAACGATATACGGCTGGTGTTGGCAGTAGTTTGGAAATCTCCGATGCAGTTGAGAGTTATGCAACTGCGCAAGCGGAAACCATTTCCGCTTTGTATCGATATAAAAACTCACAGCTTGAACTGGAAAAGGCAATGGGAGGCCTAATGAATGAATTTTGATTTTAGAAGAATATTTCAATATAAAAAAACGATATTTGGATTGGCAGTCGTCTTACTGGGCGGCGGATATTTTATGACAACAAGAATTAGTGGGGAGGAAATACAATATAAAACGATAGGCGCCTCCCGGGGCAGTATCCGTTCTGTCATACAGGCAACAGGGGTGCTTGACGCTGTTGAAACCATTGATGTGGGAACCCAAATCTCCGGTACGGTTACCAAAATATACATTGATTATAATAGCAGCGTAAAACAGGGGCAGCTGATTGCGGAGATCGACTCGTCCACCCAGGAAACCGAGGTTGCACAGGCGGAGGCCAATTTGCTTGCCGCTAAAGCAGATCTAATGAACTATACGGCGCTTCTTGCAAAAACCAGGAAAGATCTTGCAAGGGCGACAAAGCTGGCAGATAAGGATCTCATTGCCAAGGCAGAAGTCGATTCTGACGAGAGCTCCTATCTCACCGCAGCAGCGCAGGTGGCATCTGCTGAAGCGCGAATAAAACAATCTGAGGCTGCGCTTATGAGGGCAAAAATAAATCTGGGGTATACCAAGATTTATTCACCCGTAGACGGTGTTGTTGTCGCTAAGACGGTCGAGCAAGGGCAGACTGTTGCGGCAAGCTATGCAACTCCCAGCATTGCGAAAATCGCAAGGGATTTAAAGCAGATGAGGGTCGAAGTCAATGTAGATGAAGCAGATATCGGCGGGATTAAACAAGGGCAGAAGGCTGAATTTATCGTTGATGCATATGGGGATAAAAAATTCTTCGGCGAAGCCACGCAAATCCGTCTTTCGCCCAAAACGAACAATAATGTGGTCACCTATGCGGTGATGGTTGGCGTGTCCAACGCTGACGGAATATTGCTTCCTGGCATGACCGCCAATGTATCTCTGATTGTGCAAGAGAAAAAGGATATCCTGATGGTGCCAAATTCAGCGTTTCGTTTTAAGCCCGTTGATCTTACTGCGGGGGCAGTTGATGAGAACTCGTACTTTCAGCCGACGGTAGCGGCAGTATCTATTCCTACCCTCTATACACTGGAAAAGAAGGCAATTGTGAGGAAGGAAGTGGAGAAAGGTATTACCGACGGACAGAATACGGAAATCCTGTCAGGTCTGAACGAAGGCGAGACAGTGATTACTGGAATCATTGTAGAAAAAGAAGGTAAGTGATATGTCATTAATTATGCTTAACGATATCCGTAAGAGTTTCAAGCTGGATGAGGAAGAACTGGAGATCCTTCACGGCATCAACCTGTCTGTTGACAAAGGCGAGTTCCTGGCGATGATGGGTCCATCAGGATCAGGCAAGTCTACCACCATGAATGTGTTGGGGTGCCTTGATAAACCAAATGCGGGAGAATACTGGCTTGATGGGCAAAATACAAGCAGCCTTGACCCAGATGCACTTGCTACCATCCGTAATCAGAAGATCGGCTTTGTGTTTCAGGGATTTAATTTACTGCCTAAAACCAGTGCGCTGGAAAACGTGGAACTGCCGCTTTTATATGCGGGCATACCGCAAAATGAACGACGCAAAAGAGCGATCGAAGCTCTTGAACTGATGGGATTATCGGAACGTCTATATCATGAGCCTGCGCAGTTGTCAGGCGGTCAGCAGCAACGAGTCGCGATTGCACGCGGTGTCGTAAACAAAGCACCGATACTGATGGCAGACGAACCTACGGGAAATCTTGATTCCAAGACCAGTGATGAAATCATGGCTCTGTTTGTGAAATTGAACAGGGAAATGAACATTACCATCATTCTGGTTACCCATGAGATGGATGTGGCGGCTTATGCAGATCGAATTATTCATTTCAAGGATGGCAGAATTATTAACGATGAAAGGTTGAACAAGTCATGATTTCCACACTGGATATAGTCAGAATCGCTATACGAGCTCTATATAGAAACAAGATGCGGTCTATGCTGACGGCACTAGGTATCATCATAGGTGTAGCGGCTGTGATCGCAGCATTTGCTGTCGGTCAGGGTGCAAATAAAAGCATTGATGAGCAGATTGCTTCCTTTGGCAGTAACTTTATCATTGTATTTCCGGATCGCTCAGCCATGTCTTCTACCGGAAAAACACGTTATCTTACGATGGATGACGCGGCAGCAATCGAACGTGAAGTATCGGGAATTGATGCAGTCGCCCCTGTTATAGACGCTTCCGTAAAACTCATTTATGGAAATACAAATTGGAACACGAATGTGATAGGCAGCAGTGCCTCCTATGCAAATGTTCAGGACTGGACAATAGCCAAAGGTCGGGACTTAAATGACAGTGATATACGACAGGCTACCAAAGTGGCTATTGTTGGTCAGACTATTGTCGACAAGATCTTTTTTAACGAGGAGCCGGTAGGCAAATCGATACGAATCAATAATGTACCGTTTACTGTTATCGGAGTGTTTGCCTCCAAGGGGCAAAACACCAAGGGCAATAACCAGGACGATTTTCTATTGGTACCTGCAACTGCGGCCCAAAGCAGGCTGGTTCGCTGGAATACGCCGGGTCGTATCGACATGATCTTCATTAAAGGCGTTTCGATGAACTCCTTGCAGTTCATTCAGTATGAAACAGAGTCATTGCTGCGTGAGCGGCATAAGATAAAAGCAGGAGAAGCCGATGACTTTGCAGTAAGAAATATAAGCCAGTTCCTGGAGGCGCGGCGCAAGACAACGACCATCATGTCCATGCTGCTTGGCTCTATCGCATTTATATCCCTTGTGGTAGGCGGGATCGGCATTATGAATATCATGCTGGTATCTGTATCAGAGCGTACCCGGGAGATCGGAATCCGGATGGCTGTCGGTGCCAAAGCGAAAGACATTAGACTGCAGTTTTTGCTGGAGGCATTTGTCTTGTCCATGCTTGGCGGTATATTGGGGATTATGCTGGGAGTATTGGCAGGATATATGCTGGCTTCCTTTACCGAAGCACCGCCGCTATTTACTGCCACATCCATCATCCTGGCCTTTGTCTTCTCGGCAAGTGTTGGAATCGGCTTTGGCTATTATCCTGCGTATAAGGCTTCTTGTTTACATCCGATTGATGCGTTGAAATACGAGTAAATGTTTTTTGATAAAAAAATGCAGCTATTGCTGCGACAGCTTTTTTCTCGAAAAAAACAAGTTATTTTTTTAAGATTGCATAGCATATCATTTTTTTAAGATTGCATAGCATATCATTTGTAAGAAAAATGGCACACAAAAACAGAGGAATCTTTTCCTCAAATTTTTCCAAAACTCCCTCATCATTTATGTAATAAGCTCCATCTGGATCATACTTATCTGTAGATGGCCAAATTAATTCCTTACTTCCACTTTTACTGACTAGCATTGCTCTAGGCCTACCTCCCTCTTGTGTAG
>JBEQCC010000153.1:0-6304 GCA_041639455.1 Pelosinus sp.
TAGGATCATTTTGATATGATTGAATTGCTGAGCGTAAAAAATCGAGTTCAACTTTTTCTGAAACTTTTAAAGTTACTTTTTTAGCATCCAAAGCTATAATCGTACCATACATACCACCTGCAGTAATTACACGATCACCTTTTTTTAAGTTATTTAACATTTCTGCACGCTGTTGCTGTTGTTTCTTTTGAGGACGATACAATATAAAATAAAAAACTAGCGCCATCAAAACAATAGGCCCATAAGCCGCTAGTGTCTGCATCATCTCTTGCGATAATTCTGGCATATAATTCACCCCCTTATTTTTATATTACTAGTATTATATTCCACACCAAGTACTTAAATCCTCTTTATCGATTATATTGTGCTAAGAACTCTTGCCTGAAATCTAGAAAACGATCTTCTATAATAGCTGTACGCATCTTACTCATAAAGTTTAATAAAAAGTGTAAATTATGAATAGTTGTAAGTCTTAATCCAAAGATTTCATCGGTTTTAAATAAATGCCTAATGTAAGCTCTTGAGAAATTCCGACAAGCGTAACAACTGCATTTGTCATCAAGGGGCCTAAAATCCCTTGCATATTCAGCATTCTTAACAACAAGTCGTCCCCAATTGGTCATAACAGTACCATTACGAGCTACTCGAGTAGGAAATACACAATCAAACATGTCAACACCATGCATAACTCCTTCTACCAAACAGTCGGGCGTTCCAACCCCCATTAAATAACGAGGTTTTCTTTCAGGTAATAACGGTACTGTATGCTCTAGCATTTCATACATTAACATTTTAGGTTCACCAACACTTAAACCACCAACAGCATAACCAGGAAAATCTAAGGAAACCAAATCTTTAGCACTCATAGTTCTTAGATCCTTATACATGCCACCTTGCACAATGCCAAATAAGGCTTGGTCGGATCTATTGTGAGTCTGTCTACACCGCTCAGCCCAACGCGTAGTTCGTTCTGTAGAATTTCGAGCATAATCATGCTCGGCAGGAAATGGCACACATTCATCAAAAGCCATAATAATATCAGATCCTAATGCCATTTGCACCTCGGTAGCTTTCTCTGGAGATAAAAAATGTTTGGATCCATCAATATGAGAACGAAAAGTGACGCCTTCTTCAGTAATTTTACGTAATGCCCCTAAACTAAAGACTTGAAATCCACCACTATCTGTTAAGATTCCTCGATCCCAATTCATAAATTTATGTAAACCACCCGCTTCTGCCACTAATTCATGCCCGGGTCTTAGATATAAGTGATAGGTATTACTTAGAATGAGTCCGGCTCCCCTATCCTTTAATTCATCCGGTGACATTGCCTTTCCAGTCGCTTGCGTACCAACGGGCATAAAAATAGGTGTGTCAAAGGTGCCATGAGGTGTGTGCAAACGTCCTGCTCGTGCTCCTGTTTTTGAACATTTTTTAACTAATTCGTACGTTACTGACATTTTAATCCCCCTAGATTCATTAAAAATAATTCTTATCCTAACCCCAAATAATAGTTTACCAAAATCCGCAAAAATACAATGCCACTTTCGTGGCAAAGGTAAAACAAGTTTATTTTATATAATTAACATGGCATCGCCAAAACTAAAGAATTTATACTCTTGCTCAACGGCTTCCTTATATGCAGCAAAAATATTTTGCTGTCCAGCTAAGGCACTAATTAACATTAGCAAAGTAGACTTTGGTAAATGAAAGTTAGTCACAGCAGCATCAACTATTTTAAATGTATAACCCGGATAAATAAAAATTTCAGTCCAGCCGCTTCTAGCTTCCAATATGCCATTTATCGTAGCTGTCTCCAATGTTCGTATTGCTGTAGTACCGACTGCTATAATTCTACCACCTTCCTGCTTTGTTCTATTAATCAGTTTTGCCGTCTCAGGCAATACTGAATAATATTCCCGGTGCATTACATGATCGGTAATATTATCGGTATTCACCGGGCGAAAAGTGCCTAAACCAACATGTAGGGTCACAAATGCCAGATGGATTCCCTTTTCTTCTATGCGTTTCATTAAATCTGTCGTAAAATGCAAACCTGCCGTTGGTGCAGCTGCCGATCCCCGTTCACGAGCATATACGGTTTGATATCGTTCTTTATCGGCTAATTGCTCTGTGATATAAGGAGGTAAAGGCGTTTCTCCCAGTTCGTCCAATATTTCTTCAAAAATACCTTCATACCTAAAGCGAACAATACGACCACCAAAATCAGTCGATTCTAGAATTTCACAAGATAGCCGATCACTGAAGATAATTGTCGCACCAGGCCTAGCCTTCTTGCCTGGTTTCACCAATGCTTCCCAATCGTTTTCTATTTTTCGATTTAATAAGAAAACTTCCACCTTGCCGCCAGTCTCAGCCTTAGTACCTATTAATCTTGCCGGAATTACTCTAGTGTTATTAAAAACAAGAGTATCACCTGCATTTAGATATTGTAACAAGTCAAAAAAATGCTTGTGTGAAATGGCACCTGTATTTTTATCCAGCACTAATAAGCGAGAATGATCGCGAGGCTCACAAGGATGTTGAGCAATTAATTCTTCTGGTAAAAAATAATCAAATTCAGATAACAACATGCAACTAAACTCCTTTAGGTAACTTTTTAACCTCAACACCTTGATAATAATATTTCAATATCTCTTTAAAATATGTAGGATCATTTTGAGGTCCCTTCTCGGCCATAGCCTTGGCTCCCCATTGAGATAATCCGAGACCGTGTCCCCAGCCAAAACCTGAAATTGATATGACTTCATTTAATCGACCGCTAATACGATGTATATCTTCCTTATCTGTAAAATATCCTTTCTCATTTGTGGGCGGTAAATTAATTTCTACTTTTTTAGTCCCCACATTACCTATACCATCAGAAATTTCAAATTCAACTGTTTTTTGTACTGGTAATATGACATGAATATCAAACAGAGAACTCTTTAGCGACAGTATTGTGCGAAGCTTTTCACCAGTCAACTGAATACTTCCATTCGTACCAATAAAGCGTATAAGCTTCACTCTACCAGAAATGCCTCGGTCAGGAATATTTATAGGCTGAGAACCAAGAGGTGAAATTCCAATGGCTTTTATTGCACCAATGTTGTAACCGGCTTTAGATAATAATTCTTCTAATTCATTAGGCTTTAATTGCTTTTCCCAATTGTAGTAAGGTGAGGCCTGATCATAATCAACTACACCACGTAAATACGGTAGGTAGGTTCCCCATACATTCTCACTATTTTCGGTATAACCGCCAGAGCTGCTATGAAAGTAAGCAGGAATAAGCTTACCTTGATACAAAATCACTTGTCCTGCAGTAGCATCTACCGCCTTTATTCCCCGAAGGGCTTCGCCATCCCTACCACCATACACCTGGCAATCAGTTGTTGCACAAACATCATAACCATCATTTTGATGTTTATTTCTGTTATATAAGGCATAGGTACGAGCTGCTACCGCTTGAGCCTTAACTGCTTCTAAAGACCAATTGGGAGAAATTTCTTTTGCGATGACCCCATATAAATACTGTTCAACTGATAGTGTATTAACAACTGTCATTTTATTCTTTCCATTAGTAATATGGATGTTAATGTTACCTCTATATTTTTTATTATTAACCTCGATGGAATAGGCGTCGCCATTTTTTAATTTTAAGAGACTTAGTCTAACGGCATCTATTTTTTTCCCATTCAAGATAAACTCCTTCCCATTATAAGCAATTGTCGCTTTTTCATTAGCAGCGAATCGTGCTAATGTTTTATTTCTATCAACATTAACTATTTCATAATCGACATCAGCTGAAACTACAATATTACGCTGATTTGACCAAATACCAACTCGGATATTGCTCTCTGTAACTTCTTGTGCAGCATGTGCAGTACCTAGCCCAAAAAGCATACAAGATAATACTCCCGATAAGATTGCAATAAATTTACAATTCAAAATTGCTCTCCTTTTAGTTTATAATAAATTTCCTTGCTCATCAGCTTTATATAATATACCTAAATGATCATATGCTTTTTGTGTAGCAACTCGCCCTCGAGGAGTACGCTGCAAAAAACCCATTTGCAGCAAGAATGGTTCATACACATCTTCAATTGTATCATTCTCTTCACTAATAATAGCTGCTAACGTATCAAGACCTACTGGACCACCTTTAAAATTCTGTATGATTGCTAGCAGCATATTACGGTCTGTTTTATCAAGTCCACATTTATCTACTTCCAACATTGCCAATGCTTTATCAGCTGTAACGTCAGTAATAATTCCATTTCCAGCAACTTGAGCATAATCTCTTACCCTTTTTAATAAACGATTTGCAATTCGTGGCGTTCCTCTGGATCGCTTTGCAATTTCGTAAGCCCCACCAGTTTCAATTTCTACATTTAGTACTTCTGCAGTTCGATTCACGATGCAAGCTAATTCTTCAGGTCGATAATACTCCAGTCTTGAAATTACGCCAAATCGATCACGTAAAGGAGAAGCTAACGCTCCAGCACGAGTCGTTGCGCCAATCAAAGTAAAAGGTGCCAAATCTAAACGAATGGATCTAGCGCTAGGTCCTTTGCCAATAATAATGTCTAAAGCATAGTCTTCCATAGCAGAATATAAGACTTCTTCAACATGTCTTGATAAACGATGGATTTCATCAATAAATAAAACATCTTTTTCCCCTAAGTTTGTAAGCAATGCTGCCAGATCTCCTGCTCGTTCAATCGCTGGACCAGATGTTACACGAAAATTTACACCTAATTCATTAGCAATAATAGCTGCTAACGTAGTTTTTCCTAAGCCAGGCGGCCCATATAGTAAAACATGGTCTAATGCTTCCTCGCGGGATAAGGCAGCCTGTACAAATATTGAAAGATTGTTTTTAACTTTATCTTGACCGATGTATTCATTTAAGCGGCGTGGTCTAAGACTATATTCCCATGTATCGGCGTCTTGTTCATTACCAGCGATAATTCGTTCTTCCACAATTATCTATTACCTCCCATAAATTCCTTGAGTGCTAGCTTTAAGAGCTCTTCCACCGAAAGACCATTCTTTTCTATTTTTTTAAGAACGGGCATTATTTCATTTTGATTATATCCTAACGCCAATAACGCTTGTAATGCTTCCTCAATCACATCGCCAGTTGATAAGGATATGACAGAAATATAATCTTCATTTAAATCGTCCTCAGTAACTATTCCGATCTTATCTTTCAATTCAAGAATAACTCTTTCAGCAGTTTTTTTGCCAATTCCCGGCAATTTAGTTAAAATCCCCATATTTTTTTGGCTTATCGCTAGACGGAATTGTTGTGGATCAATTGCCGATAAAATCCCCATGGCTACTTTAGGACCAATGCCTGAAATCGACGTCAGTTGCAGAAACAAATCATACTCATCTTGAGTATAAAAACCATATAACATCAATGCATCTTCACGCACATACATATAAGTAAATAATGACACTACTGCAGCGATTGTAATTTTTTGACGAGTAGATTGTGCTATAAAAACTCGATATCCAATACCTTGAACATCAATAAAACAATGATCAACTGCTAAATGTGATACAGTTCCACGTACATAACCAATCATAATTTGTTTCCCCACACTTTATTTTCTGAATTACATTTTATACCTAGGCGTTTTTTTAAAAAAGCACGATTATTAGTCTTATTTGAGTCTACTAGACTATTACAAACTAGCTCTGGTCTCATATTACTACAATGGGTAGTACAAATCGCAATTGCTAAAGCATCTGCTACATCATCAGGATGTGGCTTAGAAGGTAAATTCAGCAAACGCTGTGTCATATAAATAACTTGTTCTTTAGTAGCCTTACCATATCCTACAACTGCCTGTTTTACCTGTAAGGGTGTAAATTCTGCTAATTTAGTGGAATTCTGAGCTACTGCTAGTAATAGAACTCCCCTAGCTTGCGATACTGTTATAGCAGTTCGTACATTCTTATTAAAGAATAGCATCTCTACCCCCACTACATCAGGTTTATACTTTCTTATAAGTACATCAATTTCATGATGAATAATTACTAAACGTTCTTCTGTATTCATTTTAGAACTAGTTTGAATAGCACCATAATCTAACGCACGAAGCGTACTTCCTTCTAAACTTACAATTCCATATCCACAAATTGCTGTACCTGGATCAATGCCTAATGCTAACATAAATATAGCCTCCCTTGCCAACTATAATAAATTCGACAAGTTCATGCTTTATTCCTTTCTAATAAAGCAATAAAAAAGATAAGGAGAAGAGATTCCCCTTATCTTGACTGCATTCCT
>JBEQCC010000154.1:0-6291 GCA_041639455.1 Pelosinus sp.
CCAATTCCTGGGCCATTTGAGCCAGATGCTGGCTGGAAGCCGCCATCTCCTGCATTGAGGCCGATTGCTCCTCCGTCGCAGCAGAAATTGTCTGGGTTTCCGCCGCGGTATGTTTGCTAACATTGTCAATATCATGCATCGAAGCTACGATCTGACTACTATTAGCTGCCATTTGGTGAATAGATGCTGCTATGTCTCGGACTTGAACAGATACTTGTTCCACTAGCGTAGCGATTTGCCCAAAAGCTTGTCCAGCGGCATTAACAACTTCTGATCCAGTTTTGACTTCCCTGGTACCCTCTTGCATGGCCATGACGGCTTTTTCCGTATCGCCCTGAATTTCACCAATCAGCGCGGCAATCTGTTTTGTTGCTTCCTCCGACTGCTCAGCCAATTTGCGGACTTCTTCGGCCACTACAGAGAACCCTCTTCCGTGTTCACCAGCACGGGCGGCTTCAATAGCAGCATTTAAAGCCAATAAGTTCGTCTGTCCAGCAATACCGGAAATAGTATCTACAATTTGTCCGATCTCCTTGGAACGCTCACCTAATTTGGCTACAACCACTGCAGAATTGGCCACGGTTTTTTCAATATTGGCCATTTGTTCTACAGCTGCTTCAACGTTTTTACTGCCCTCATGTGCAGTGCTGGCACTTTGATTGGCCACACCCACTACACTATTAGCATTTTCCGCCACTCGCTGCATACCAGCAGACATTTGTTTCGTAATATCAGATGTTGTATTCACCGTTTTAGACTGCTCTTCACTGCCTGTTGCTACTTCCATGATAGACACTGCAATTTGGGTGGCCGCTTGCGCCGACTGCTCCGTTCCCTCCGTAAGGACCGCTGATGCAGCAGCTACCTGCTGAGCAGAACTTGATACCTGTGTGACAAGCTGGCACAAGTTGGCGACCATGATATTAAACGCTCGCCCTAGTTGACCCACTTCATCCTTGGCAGACGCATCCACCTCTTCCACTCTCGCCACAATGACCTGCAACGGTTTGACAATCATTCTGGCAGTCCATAACCCCAGCCCCAAGGAAATTAACATCGCTACAACCGTTACCCCCATTGTGGCCTTTAACGAAGCAGCCGCTTCCTTCCCACTGTGTTCATTGAGCTCGGCCGCTTTTTCCGCAGCCTTATGAGCTAACTCTTCCATCGTAGCATTAATGTGATTTATGTGGCCAGCCGCATTCTTTTTAAAATAAAGATAAGCCTCTTGCTTTTTCCCGGCAACAGCCAGTTCTACCGCCTTTTGTCTTTCTCCATGATATGCCTGCATCATACTCCGAATGCCAGCTATTTCTTCTTTTTCCTTTTGGGTGCTGACTGTCCGTTCATAATCATCAATTAACCCCATTACCTCGTTCATCCGCACGTTAACCGCATCATCCATTTTATTTGCTTGTGCGCTATCTATGTTAGCTAACAACAGCTCCATGGTAATGGCCTCCGCTGTGCGGGACTGCGCTCGTGCCGAATTTAGCCATTTAACTGGCAATAAATTTTCCTGGTACATTATATCTGACGAACGCTTAACATGGCTTGTATAGTTATACCCGACAACACCAACTACCCCAGTAAATAACACCATCACCAAAACCAACCCGATTATTTTTTTCGCCGTGTTTAAATTACGAAACACCCGCATCATGAAACCTCCATTCTTATTTACATATAGCTATTTACCATTTCAAAACATAGAATTTATTTTGTTTCAACACACTTCACTCCGTCCTTACTTGAGCCTCTACATTGTGACTTTATCTAGCCCGCTCATAGTTTCACACCTCTCTGACAATCATTTCCTCTTTAATAGTAACAGAATCATGTGAAAAAGTGATGAAGAATGCATGAAGATTATGTGGATTTAAAACAAAATTTCCCAACGTTGTATTTGACGAAATATTGCATTATTGATCTCTTTATCCATACATAACCAGTAGGAACAAATGCCGAACGAATTCTCTGAGCAAAAAACGTAAATAACACTACCCATTTTAGTACTCTTCAAATAGCACTTCAAAAAAAACATAAGTTCTTCATAGGTCCTTCATTAGATCTTCATATTATTTGGATATTATATAAGTAATAAGAACTAAGGGGGGTAATTAAAATGAAAAAAACTTTTATAACTGCATCCTTATTAGTAATGAATGTACTGGGCGCCAGTATGGTTTCCGCTAATGAAATTCTTCCAGAAATAAACCCAATTAAATCGATTGAAACAAAAAAGGTTACCAGCGGAGCTGTCGTTCGTTATGTCGCGATCGACCGCAATCCCACCCTCTATAATAAACAAGTAGCTGGCAATCATACGGTGGAAGGCTGGGTCAAAAATGGTGTAGTAAATACCAGGGTAGATGGAATCGTAACTACGTCATATCCTATCAATGGAGATCTTGAAACCATCACTAGTGGTAGCAAAAACAGCCAGCAGTATACCGTAGTTGACCACAATCCTACCCGCTACAACAAGAAGGCAGTTGGCAAGCATACGGTGGAATCCTGGGCCAAAAACGATGTGGTCACTACCAAAGTTGACGGTGTTGTCACCAATGCTTATCGCATCAATGCAGATCTTGAAACCATCGTTAGTGGTAGCAAAAACAGTGGGCAATATACCGTAATTGACCACAATCCTAGCCACTACAGCAAAAAAACAATTGGCGGTCACACAGTGGAAGGCTGGATGGAAAATAGCGTAGTTAACACTAGAATTGACGGTGTTCCCTCCAAGTACTAAACTTCAATACATATTTCAAAACCACTCTATCATTGACTAGGATAGAGTGGTTCCTTTTTATGTGCTTCATTATGTATCTGGGTAACTATTATTCTTCAGATGATCCGTATAATCACTGGCTGCATTTTATCATCCATCCTAGCACTATTATCATAATATTTGATATACCATATCGACAGTACGGTTGCTACGAATCCGCCAGCAAACCTTGAGATTGATTCTTCTATTCCTAAAAATCCGCCTACGAAATCACCAATAACCACACCGACAAGGATGGCGAGCAATGGCAATATATATACCGTAAAGGCCGCCTTTAGCATATTTATTTCTTTAATTTCTACCAAAACTCGTTGACCAGGCTTGGCTCCCACAGAGTTGCGAGCATCTAAGACCATTGCACTATTACCGGGACAAGCTCCACAATTCTCACAATCATTATGGCGGCTGGTTTTCACTTTGGCCATACGACCACTCACTTCCAGTACCATTCCTTCTTGCTGTTTTTGCATCTCGATTCACTCCTAAATTGAAATCAGAATAGATCTTAAATCTTGTTTTACTCCATCCTACCGAATCGTTAAGATTACATAGTAAGGGTAAGTTGTGCTTTTTCGTCTAACCTACCTATAAAGAAGATCAGGCTACCCTTGGGTGCCTGATCTTCTTTATCATAATACTCGCTTCGCACCATAATATCGCTGTACAAAATAACTATCATTCATATCCCCAATAGCAACTACGCCCTTAGAAAAGGAGGTATGAATAAATTTATCCCTGCCAATGTAAATCCCCACATGGGATGCACCTGGCTCATAGGTAGTAAAATACACTAAATCTCCTGGCTGCAAAGAAGCTGGCGATACGGTTCTACCCACTAAAAACTGTAGATCAGCGGTACGAGGTAAATTGATACCTGCTTGCCTGTACACATATTGTACTAATCCGGAACAATCAAATCCCTGGGCAGGCGAGGCTCCTCCCCACACTACTGGTTGACCAAGCAGACTGCCAGCAATGGTCAATATTTGTGCTGACTGTCCAGACTGAGCAGTGGGCAGAGCAGCAGATCGAGCTGCGATCTGCTGCTCATCTGCCACTGGCATGGTAGCGCTTGTTACTATGGAATCCAAGGACTGCATAAACGCACTATAACTAGAGTTGGGAGAAGCCTGAACCACCCCTATGCCGTTAAAAAGAATCCCGGCAAATAGTATAACAATCCATCTTCTCATGATCTACTTCTCCTCCCTGTCTAATTATCACTGGTGCTTCATGCTTTGCAAATCGGCTGTAGTTTGTTTCATAACCTCTTGCATTGCCTTCACTTTACTTTCCATGGCGCTAGGATCTATTTTGCCGGAATTAACGGTATTCTTAATATCACCAGCCGCTTTGCGCAAGCTGTCTTTTAGGCCATTATCCATCATGTGAGGCATGATCTTTTCTGTAGTGCTTGCCAATTGTCCTGCAGTTTTCTGAGCTTCCATAGTTTGACCAGCTTTCACCTGTTTCATTACGTCCTGCAATTGCTGATCCATGTCTTTCATTATAGGCATAGGATCTCCTTTGGGCATTGACATATTTTCATGCCCCGACATATTCATACCTTCATGACCAGATGTCTGCTGACTAGCAGGCGGCTGAGATGCCGCTTGTTTTTCACTAGAACTGCAACCAGTTATCAGTGCCAATACCACCGTCATGGACAAAATTCCTAATACGATTTTATTTTTTTTCATTTTACAATCCTCCTAATTATTATGAATTATTTTTCAATGGAACTTACCGATGTCTTAGCTCCCTGTCTACGCTCACGCCATTGATGCCATACTAAGTAAATACAAGGCAATACAATTAACGTCAGAATTGTCGAGGTTACCAAACCACCAACAACTACCGTAGCCATGGGTCGTTGTACTTCCGCTCCAGTACCAGTGGAATAAATAAGAGGAAATAACCCTAGGCTAGCTACCAAAGCAGTAATCATAACAGGACGGAGCCGTGTAATAGCGCCCTCAATAATTGCTTCTTCCAGCGATTTTTCCTCCCGCAGCGCTTTAATATAAGTCACCATAATCACACCATTCTGCACTGCAATACCGCATAGTGCGATAAAACCTACAGCCGCTGCTACCGTCATGTAGGTGCCTGTAGCATAAATGGCCACAATACCTCCAACCAACGAGAAAGGAATATTCAGCATGATGAGAAAGGCATCATCAGCGGATTTAAAGCTCATATACAGCAAGAAGAAGGTAAGGAGAATAACTGCCGGCACTACCATTCCGAGACGTGCCTTCGCCCGTTGTTGATTTTCATACTGCCCAGTCCACTTCAGGGAATAACCAGGTGGTAGGTCGACCTTCTCCTTAATAACTTTAGAAGCTTCATCGACGAAGCTGACTACATCCCTGCCCTTGGTATTCATTTGGACAATGATGCGATAAATGCCATTTTCACTACTGATCATGGATGGTCCATCAACAACTTGAAATTGGGCTACATCGCCTAATGGCACATAGGCACCGCCAGCTGAAGCAGTAGCTGCTGTCTTAGCCGCCCCGCTACCCATGCCACCACCCATACCGCTACCGGCTGTTTTAGCTCCGCCACCAGCTACGGGAATCAAAATATTTTGCATCGCATTTATATTTTCACGATTCTCTCGGTTATAACGCACCAACACGTCAAAACGTTTTCTGCCTTCCACGGTTGTAGTGGCCGTCTTACCACCTACAGCCAGTTCTATGGCATCTTCCACATCACCAATGTTAAGACCATAGCGGGCTACTTTTTCCCGGTCCATTTGTATTTCCAGGTAAGGTGCTCCATAGACCCGCTCCGCATACAAGTCACTCGCTCCAGGGACATCACCCAAGGCTTTTTCAATTTCCGAGGCTTTTTGCTGTAGTACCTTCAGATCTTCCCCATACAACTTAATCCCCAATTCCGTCCTTACCCCGGTTGTCAGCATTGACAATCGACCAGCAATTGGTTGAGTAACGGCTAGATTCAGACCTGGGACACTAGCTAATTTATTCGTCATTTCTTCTTTAATGGCTTCTTTGGTCATACCAGAACGCCACTGTTCTTTCGGCTTTAACGTAACAACTGTCTCAATCATATTCACTGGGGCTGGATCCAAAGCCGATTCCGCTCGCCCCACTTTCCCCACGGACATATCGATTTCCGGTATTTCCATAATTAGCTTATCCATGGTCTTAGCCGATTCTACCGCCTGCGTCAAGGATACGCTGGGCAGCATGGTAGGCATGACCAAAAAGGTTCCTTCATCCAGTTCCGGCATAAAGGTAGTTCCGATTAATGGCAATAAAGAGAATCCAGCAATAATCACCACTACAGCCATCGCAATCGTTGCCTTTTTATACTTCATCACTGCTTTCAGCAATGGTACATATAGCTTATGCATTTTAGCTACGATCCAAGTGTCTTCTTCTTTGATTTTACCCTTCAATAGCAAGGTGCATAAAACCGGTACCACGGTGAATGCCAATATCAGTGACCCTGTCATGGCA
>JBEQCC010000155.1:0-6270 GCA_041639455.1 Pelosinus sp.
ACGGTCTTGCCTCCTGTATTTGGACCTGTAATGAGCAATGTATTAAAATCCTTGCCGATAAAAATATCAATCGGAACTACAACATCTGCTTCAATAAGAGGATGCCTAGCCTGACGCAGATTGACATATCCTTTATTACTAATAATTGGCATGGTCGCCTGCATAGTCAAACTAAGTTTTGCCTTGGCAAAAGCAAAATCAATGTTAGCTAACATATTACAATTCATATAAATAGTCTCTGAGACATTCGCAATTTGTTCTGTAGCGGATCTTAAAATTCGCTCAATCTCATTTTTTTCGGCAGATGTGAGTTGTTTAATTTCATTATTTAAAATTACTACTGCCATTGGTTCAACAAATACGGTAGCACCACTAGCAGATTGATCATGAATAATTCCAGGAAAATGATTGCGATACTCTTGTTTAATGGGTATGACATATCGCTCATTACGTACAGTCACTAATGCATCCTGAAAATATTTTTGATACTCACTAGAGCGCAGTATACTGTCCAATTTATCTTTGATACGGCTTTGAGATAAACGTATTTCCCTTCGTACATGCAAAAGTTCAACACTTGCATCATCACGTATCTGCCCTTGTTCATTCACAATGTTTTCAATAAAATTTTCAACATTTCGCAATACATTAATTTTTTCAGCGTAACTAAGTAAAATAGCTAATGCTACTGGCATATCCATAAAGAAATTTTTCATTCTCCGTGATGCATATAATGTGCTTGCTACAGCAACCAATTCGTCAGGAGCAAGTATAGAACCGATTTCCGCACGTTTTAACAACGTGCGAATATCACGAATACCACCAAGAGGTATACTAGATATTGCGTCTAAAATTTCTCTAGCTTCCTTTGTCTCTGTTATTCTTTCTTCTACTTCAGCTAATTCACTTGATGGTATCAATTTCTCTGCAAGTTCTCGTCCCATAATAGAACTACATTTATCTGCGAGCATAGCACGTATTTTATGATATTCTAACGTTTTTAATACCGATATATCCATTCATTTCCCCCTAGAAATAAAGAAATATAATTGTATATTTCTTTATAATACACCACGGAAATAATGCCCCCTGGTGATATCTTCATGTTCAACAGTTTTCATCCTATCCTGCGCAAACAAAGGATGAGCTTCTCCTTGATCTAGTAGTTCTCTGTATAGTTTGATCATTCTACCCAAGTGATCAACAGTACTCTTCTTTCCCTCAATTCGTATACGCTTAATTCCCATCAAACCAAATCGAGGTACATGAGGCAACATACTTAATTCTTTTGCATTTAGTATATGCATGCGACAATATTGATCTGTCACCACTGGAAATCTTTCATTTTTACGATCCTTTAGCCAATAATCACGACGCAAACAAGCCTGGTTACATTGTTCTGTACCTAGTTTGCCAAGATAACTTCCTATCGCACAGTACTCTGATACCATTAATGTTACATATCCATGAACTAAACATTCTAAAGCCACCTTTTGATCGCTAGCCAACTCTTCAATCTGGGAAAAATTTAATTCTGGTGATAAGGTCATACTGGAAATACCTTGTGCAGCTAAGAACTCAATCGAAACATCATTATATATATTTAATGGATAATCACCGTGAAGTGGCAAATCGGTTATTTTTCTAGCAATTTGTAATGTCCCTAGATTACTTACAGCAACAGCATCTGCCTGCAATTCTTGAAATAACGCTAGTTCTCTTTTCACTTCATCCATTTGCCACGTTTTTATAATGCGAGGTGTATTCAAGATAATTTGCTTTCCACTTTCGTGAACAATGGCGACAGCTTGTTCATATATCTTAGGAGTGATTATTTTATGATCAAAAGTTTCTCCGCCAAACATAATACAATCTGCACCAGACTCTAAAGATACTTTAATTTTATCAATTGTGTCCGCATTAACCACCAATAAAGGCTGTTGTACATCAGCCTTATCACAAATTATAGTCGATGATAAAAAATCTCGTGCAACATATTTTTTTCTAGGTAAATCTTCGCGTTGAAAAGGCAGTAAGCGAGCTTGTTCTAATTCTTCAATCGCCCTGCGCCTGACATCATTGATCTCGCTAATTGGCACCATTACTTCGCCAATTATACTGCATTCCAAAGTATTTATTCTAAAGATCGTAGTGCCAAGCCGTTCGACCTGTTTAGCGATTACTTCTTCTGTTAAGGGTCTTTTAATAGCTTTTTGAGCAATAAAAGAAGTTTGAGCTTGGCTACAAAAACCATCGCTATCTTGAATACTAATTACCAAAGGCTGACCTTCCTGTACAGTTACTTTAATATCAACTGCTACACGTTTTATCGCATTTGCTTCAGTAAAAAAAGCTCTTGCTCGTTCCATCAAGCCCGCGTCAAAAACTTTAAAGACCCGATCATTTATGCGCACAGGAGCATGCACATGAATTATTACTTCTGCGCCAGCAGGGGCACTAGTCACTTTCTGTCCATTGACCATCATAGATGACACGGTTACGCTAACCCTGCCACCAACCTTTACCCAAAAATCAACAATATCATTTATATATAAAGGCTCATCCAATTTTATAGTTGCAACCCGTTCTTGATGTTGATAATCGCTAACGCGACCAATACGTACTCCCCGGTTATTCGGACGACGATCACTCATCATCTTACGTCCCTGATGAGTCTTTAAGTAAGCTGTAGTGAATTCACGATTGAAGATTTGTGCCAGTTCTTTTTGTTCCTGCTCTGCAACAACATAGGCATCTGGACTCACCAAACAAGCGTCAATCGCTCGCCTATACGTATCAACTACCACTGCTACATATTCTGGTCTTTTCATGCGTCCTTCAATTTTAAAAGAGGTTACACCTGCTTGAATAAGCTCAGGTATCAACTCCAATGTGTTTAAATCTTTAGGACTTAAAAGATATTCCCCTGCATCCGCTTCTAGGAGTAAATCATTTCCTTTTTCATCTACAAGAGTATATGGCAAACGACAAGGCTGAGCGCAACGTCCACGATTACCACTTCGCCCACCAATCATACTACTCATTAGACATTGCCCAGAATATGAAATGCACAATGCACCATGAACAAAAGCCTCAATTTCTGTGGCTGTCTTCTTACAAATATGTCGAATATCATCTATTGATAACTCTCGTGATACTACTACCCTCTGAAAGCCAAGCTCCGTCAAAAGCTCTACGCCTTCTAAATTATGTACTGTCATTTGTGTACTAGCGTGTATTGGCATCTCAGGGATAATTTGTTTTGCCATTTTATAAACGCCAATATCTTGAACAATAATGGCATCTACACCAATTTTATACAAATACTGTAAATAAAGCGATAATGCAGGTATTTCACTATTATCAACGAGGGTATTTACAGTCACATAAACCTTAACACTACGCAAATGAGCCAAATTTACAGCTTCTATTAATTCCTCATCAGTAAAATTAGGCGCGCTAGCTCGGGCACCAAACATTTTTCCTGCTAAATATACGGCATCGGCACCACCTTCTACAGCTGCAATCAAAGCTTCTCGACTACCAACAGGAGCTAATAACTCTATCATTTAAATTCATTCCTTTCAAAAGCCTTGCCTATAATATAAAAACATCTCCACATAAAGACGCAAAGTACACAAAGATGGCACACGCCCTCTTTGTGTGTACTTTGTGTACCTTGATACAGGCATAGTATTTATCTACTTAATCTTTTCTTGTCTTTTTATATACTCTGCTACATCATGTACTTCTGACATAAATTGTTCGAATTTCGCCCATTTTTGACCTAACGGACTTAAGGGGTTCTCAAAAACACTTTTATAATACAACTCAAGTGCATATTTTGTTAAAGGCTCTTTATCCGGATTTTTTATAACAGAAAAAACTCCACAGCTTTCCAATCGTGCCAGCTTAATATCCGGTAAATTAGTCATATCCATTCCTTGTTTATGAAGCTCTTGTCGTAAATCATCATAATTAAAATGATTTTTGATTAAGTTTTCTTGTAAAATTTTCCCATCCTGAACAAGTGTAATTGGCGTACCCTCTACCCACTTCCGTAAAGTAAGGTTTTTTAAGGATACATAAGCAATCAATTGCTGCAATACCAAAAGAGCAACTAATCCTTCTATGCCGCTGAGTATAGTCAATCCTTTGTCCATAGATGCAGTAACAATGATGTCACCAATGCCTACCATAATAACAAAATCAAAAGGCGATAACTGTCCTACTGTACGATTTCCCATTAAACGAACAACGATAAGAGCTATAGTAAATAACACCACTATATGTAATAAGACATGACCAACATTGGCAGTTTCAAACACGATATCACTCCTTTTGATTGTAGTATTAACAATCAAAAAGCCTGTTATACTGCACAATGGCATCAGTTATTTTTCTTCCTCTACCATTCGAATTAATTGTTTATAATTTTGTTCTAAATCTAAATATGCCTCTGCAATATTGAGTGCCGCTAGAACAGCCACTTTACCTGGAGATAGTCGCAAATTCTTCTGTGCAATTGTCTTCATACGAGAATCAACTTCTGCAGCAATGGCAATGACTTTCTCAATTTTTGCATCACTCTTTAGACAATAGGTTTCACCAAAGATTTCAACTGTTACTTTATGTTTTTTTTCATTCATAACGTCACCTATAATACCTATTTTACTAATTCTACATTCGACCTGATAAATATGATTTCCTGCATATGTAGCAAAGAAAACATATTTGTCTTCATTAATACAAAAAAGGCAGCTATGAGATCATAACTGCTTTTTTGTATTATATTACACCTTCTCAGTTTTATTAAGTAAACTGTGGTTTTTACCATATAAAAAATATACTAGAAAACCAATTCCACTCCATACAAAAAAACGCACCCATGTTTCGTAAGGCAAATTATACATTAAATAACTACAGGAAATGACAGCCAACGGAGCTATTACATTGACTGCAGGACATCGAAATGGTCGTCTTAATTCCGGCTTCGTGTACCGCAGCACTAAAACTCCCACAGAAGCTACTGCAAAGGCAAATAATGTGCCAATATTGGTAAGTTCAGCAATGATTCCAATAGGAGTAAATCCAGCGATCAAGGCTACTGCAATTCCACCAACAATTGTAATAATATGGGGTGTTCCATACTGAGGATGGACTTTAGAAATACTAGCTGGGATCAAGCCATCACGAGACATTGCAAAGAAAATACGAGATTGACCATACATTAATACCAGTAATACGGTTGTAATACCACTTATAGCACCTGTGCCAACTAAAGCAGATCCTATATTATATCCAATCGCCCTTAATGCATAAGCTACAGGCTCTGCATTATTTAATTCACTATAAGGTACGACACCTGTTAATACAGCAGCAACGATAATATACAAAATAGTACAGACTAACAATGAGCCAATAATACCAATTGGCAAATCACGATTTGGATTATGACATTCTTCTGCTGCTGTTGCTACCGCATCAAAACCAATATATGCAAAAAATATAATAGCAGCGCCAGCAGCTACCCCCGAAAAGCCAAAAGGCATAAATGGATCCCAATTTACAACATTCACTTTAGGACCTGCCAAAACTAAGAAAATAAAAACCGCAGCCAACTTTATCAATACTAAAATTTTATTAAGTGTTGCACTTTCCTTGGTGCCGCGCACCAAAAGCAAACTTAAAAAGAAAGAAATTAACATGGCTGGCACATTTGCAATGCCGCCATCAGCTGGTACTGCAGTGTAGGCCTTTGATACCTCAATACCACCTGATTTTAAAAGACCTATCATATAGCCAGACCATCCAGCTGCAACAGCACTAGAACCTACAGAATATTCCAAAATTAGATTCCAGCCTACAATCCAGGCAACAATTTCTCCCAATGCAGCGTATGTATACGTATAAGCACTGCCAGAAATGGGAACCATTGCGGCTAACTCAGCATAGGCTAAGGCGGCGAAGGCGCAAGCCAATCCTGAAAGAACAAAGGAAAGTACTAATGCAGGACCAGCATACTTAGCTGCAGCTACTCCAGTTAAAACAAAAATACCAGTACCAATAATACAACCAATTCCAAGAAGTGTTAAATCCATTGCACCTAACGATTTCTTTAAGCCTTTTTTCTCAGCCCCTTGTAAAAGTGCGCTGATACTTTTGGTACGAAAAATCCCCATTAAGCTCCAATGTCATTAAGTTAAGAATATTTGACAATTAACACAATGTAGTTTTGCAAAAGAAAGACTAAATGAAACAGAAAGTATC
>JBEQCC010000156.1:0-6275 GCA_041639455.1 Pelosinus sp.
CAAATAATACCTGATTGGTATTGGCCATCATCACGATAGCCGCTTCAGCCTCTACTTGAGGGGGCGTTGGGGAGGCAAGAGCAATATTTACCCCAAAGATCATGCTTAAAAATAATAATACGAGTCGATGATACATATTTGTTGCCTCCGATTAATTTTGACCACAAACATAACTCTGGTAAGTATATTCTTTCAAAAAACGTAAATTCGATAGATAGAAACTTCTTTCTACTTAAGCCTCCTTCTCTAATTGACTTTCCTCTAATAATTCTTTCATTTCATCTTGCTGTTTATATAAATAACCATGTTCCCAGTTCAAACTCATGGCCTTTTCAAAATCGGCAATCGCATTTGCTATATCATCCATATCCTGATATGCACGAGCCTTTCGTGCATATAGCAACGCTCTTTTTGCATAAGCAGCATCATGTTCAGGTTCTAAAACAATGACTTGACTATAATCATGGATCGCCGCCAAAAATTCTTCTGAACCATGTGCATATGGAAGGTGATCATTCTTTTCAAAAGCTTGTTTCTCTTTATGTAATGCTATTTCGTCATATAGTTCACCCCGCCCAAAATATCCAGCCGCATTATTAGGTGACAATCGGATCGCTTCGGAATAATCAGCCAACGACTTATCTTTTACCCACAAGTTGCGGTGATAAAATTTGCCGCGGTGAAAATAAGCTGAAGACTCATTCGGATTTACCTCAATTGCCACCGAAAAATCTTGCAATGCATCTACATATTGTCCTAATATGCTGTATAACAAGCCTCTTTGTATTAACGCATCATAATGCTTAGGATTTACAGCTAATACCTTTGTAAAAGCGTTACAGGCTCTTACCCAATCCTGCTGCTCCAATAGCGCCATGCCATATAAATAGTCCCGTTGTTCATGATTCTTATTTAATAGCTGATCTTTGCTCTTTTTTCCCTCAAATTTCATTTTAGAGTGTTTCTCGCAATATTGCTGTATGCTCGCTACTACTTCTGGTATATTGATTTCCTCATATTTTACCAAACTACTTTTAATATATTGAGAATCAAGAGCTGCGCTAGCGGAATCTTTAGGCAAGAATTGTTTATTAAATCGATCCCCTTTTGTCAGTAAAATACGCTGTTCCAATTCCAAATGCAACTCTGTAAGACCCTTTCCTGCACTAGTCAAACTTCTATACCGAAGTAACTGTTCCTCAAATAATTGATTAAACAGTCTTTCATCCACGTAAAGTACAGTATGAAATTTCTCTGCTATCCATTCCCGAATCGGAAGAGCGATTTGTTTTGCAAGCTCTGGCTGCTCCTTATTTAAGTAAATTTCCACTCGATAATAGGTATAAGCAGCAATCTCAAAAATGGTAGCATCTCCCAAGTATTGCTTTGCCACCTGCAAGATCTGATCATCCTGCCCTTTTATATCAGACTTTCCCCAAGAAACAGTAGTTTGTATGAGTACTAGAAATAACGCATAAACATCTGGATTTTCGCTGTCCACTTTCTTCATTTCCTGTAGTATCCACTTGCGAACCATCGAATTGTTTTCCGTATTCTTTGAAAATAAGCACGAAAAGATACTCAAAATCAACCCTCCTTTTATTATATAATTATCGCATAATTTTGAAAATACACAACCCTAAAGAAGCAGGATTTATCTACTATCTGATGCTGACTCAATGGCTTAGCAAAAACATCTTAACGGTTTTTAAGGATGGCAATCCTTTATTACTGCTTGTGATCCTTTGAAATAATTGAGCAGACATTTCATTTAGTGTAATACATATCACCTCTTTTTCATTCCCATTATATAACACAGAAAGCCACTCACAAAAGAGTAAGCTTTGGCGTACTAATTGTGACAAAACTAACTTAATAACAACATATACCCATCATAAAAAATACAAACCTCCTATACGAATTCTCGCTGGAATTCGTATAGGAGGTTTCATGCAAGAATAGGCTATTGGGATGATCCCACTGATTGTTCACGATAACAGAATTTCACTCTGTCTACTATAGCATAAATCAACACGCAATATACTGGGATCAGAATCCCTTGTGTAATCAGCCTTGCTGGCAGTGTAACCCAAAAAGGAATGCCAAAATGCCATTGCAGTAAACAAGGCACTAGAATAATGGCAACCAAAATCTGACTTACAGCAATGGCTAAATACATACGCCCTCGCGAACATTCTTTGATTTTTCCGCTTCCTGCAATCAGCCCTGCAAGAAAACCATGCAAACCGGCAGCAATCGTAAAGGTTGGCAGAAATATACCTGACGGTGCCAGGATAAACCCCAGTACATCACCAATCAAGCCTGCAAGAAAACCTAACCTTGCACCTAACAAAATCCCACTCAGTACTAATGGCAGCGTGCCAAACCCGATTCTAATACTTTCAACACCTTCGAATGGAATATGAATGCTAAAAATCCTACTTAAAATCATGTTAAGAGCAATAAAGATGGCCATAAGCGTAATACTTCGAACCGATACCGTCATTATATCACCTAAGTTTCAATTCTATTACTGGTTTAGCAGTCTAAAACATTTTAGCACATTCCATCATCGGATAAAATACCCCAGTTTATCTACACTGCTATTTTGTAGGATTTTCATTCATTTTAATAAATCTTCAATTCTCCAATCACCGCTTCTACTTTTCGAACGATTCTGCCGCTGGCAATTAAATTGTAAAGTTTTTTGATATCCGGTGCCGGTACCCGGTCCTCATCCAAGTGTGGTACAACACTGCGAATCGTTTGATGAGCTTTAGCTGTACCATCACCAGGTGTAAGTGGTGCTAAGAAGTCAATACCTTGAGCGGCAGCCAACATTTCAATAGCTAATACGTTGCAGACATTATCCAAAATTTCTCTGGCTTGACGAGCAGCAATCGTACCCATACTTACATGGTCTTCCTGATTCGCAGAAGTCGGAATGGAATCGGCACTGGCTGGATGTACCAGAACTTTATTTTCTGATACCAATGCAGCAGCAACATATTGGGTGATCATAAGACCAGAGTCAACTCCTGGGAAAGCTGTCAAAAATGCCGGCAGATCGCTTAAATGCACATCTAACAGGCGGTTAGTACGCCGTTCCGAAATATTACCTAGTTCAGCAATTGCTAGTTTAAGATAATCCATAACCAAAGCAATCGGCTGCCCATGGAAATTTCCGCCGGAAATGGCTTCACCTGTTTCCGGCATGATGAGCGGATTATCTGTTGCCGCATTAATTTCGACATTCAAGGTTTCTTCTGCACGCCTAAGGGCATCTTTAGAGGCACCATGCACTTGAGGTATACAGCGCAGGGAGTATGCATCCTGTACTTTTTTGCAGTTAATATGAGAAGCAATGATAGCGCTATGGGCGGTCAGGCGCAGCATATTTTGGGTAGTCGCAACCTGCCCCGGATGTGCTCTAACCTGACTAATCCGTGGATCAAAAGCCGCCCTGGTACCTTTTAATGCTTCCACGCTTAAACCTGCTGCAATATCTGCTGCCTTCATCAAATTAACGGCATCATGCCAGGCAATCGTACCAACCGCCGTCATAATTTGTGTTCCATTAATCAATGCCAATCCTTCTTTGCCACTCAATACAATTGGTTCTAGACCACAAGCTTTCAGCGCCTCAGCACCTGTCAGCAACTGACCGGTTAGATAAGCCTCACCTTCCCCCAGCATAACTAAGACTATATGTGAAAGAGGTGCTAAGTCGCCACTGGCACCAACAGATCCTTTAGCTGGGATTGCAGGAGTTATGCGTTTATTGAGGAGATTTAACAACATTTCTACTGTTGACAGTCTAATCCCTGAATAACCTTTTGCCAATGAATTGGCTCTAAGCAGCATTGCTGAGCGAACAACATCTTCTGACAAATGCCCGCCAACACCGGTAGCATGGCTTAAAATCAAATTACGCTGCAGCTTTGCCCTTTCATCTTTTGAAATAAAGATGGTGCTGAAATCGCCAAACCCAGTAGAAATACCATAAACAGGCTTTTCTTCTTCTAATATCTTATCAACGATCTGTCTGCTGGCAATGATTTGCTCACGCCCTTGATCACTGAGTCTGACTTCTTCATAGCTGCGTGCTACCTTAATTATATTTTCCAATGTTAAGGAATTTCCATCTAACACTATCATCAATTAATCCCCTCCGCATCTTTCGAAAGTTCCTATTAATCTACTTGCTAATTTCTGCTGTTTTTTCTTCACGCTTGCTGTGAATCAAAATGTAATACAAATAAATGCCTATAATAATTGGCAAACCTGTATAAAGGACAATCTCCTGTCCATCAATAAAGGCTAAACTTGCGATAATGCAGCTATTCAAGATAATTGCCAGAATTGGCAGTGCTGGATATAGTGGTGTTCTAAAAACCAAGTCTTTTAAATCGCCACCGATTTCCAAAAAATGTTTTCGAAAATTAATTTGGCACCAAGAAATGACAATCCAAATCAAGCATCCAGTCAATCCCACACTGGACATCAGCCATATATAAACAGTGTCAGCAGCATATTCACTGGTTAACAGTGATAATGCAGATAATAGTAGTGTTAAAAAGACACCATTAATGGGTACGCCCCTTGAATTTAAATGTCCCAGCCATTTTGGTGCGTGCCCATCTTTGGACATTGACCAGAGTAAGCGCGAACAAACATATAACGCAGAATTACTGGCTGATAAGGCTGAGGTAAGTACAACGAAACTCATAATATCTTTTGCAATGGGAATTCCTATACGACCAAAAACGTATGCAAAGGGGCTTTCTAGCACACCTGCTTCTTTATAAGGAATGGTTGCTCCTAATACAATAATTGCCAGCACATAAAACACAATGATTCGAAAAACAACACCTTTAATAACTTTAGGAACATTTTTACCGGGATTTTCACATTCTCCGGCAGCCACACCCACCAGTTCCGATCCCTGAAAGGAATACACTACCGTAATCATCGTTAAAAACAAAGCCCAACCGCCATTTGGGAATAGACCGGCTCCAGTGTTAAAATTTGAAAATCCAATGGCTCCTTCATTACCAACAGTACCAAACATCAAACCTGCACCAGCAAGAATAAAGGCAATAATAGCTGCAACTTTGATACCGGCAAACCAGAACTCAGTTTCACCATAAACTTTTACGGAAATGAGATTTAGAGCAGTCACTAATACAGCAAATAATACACACCAAATCCAAATTGACACATCAGGAAACCACAGTGACATTATAATTGCAGACGCAGTAAAGTTAGCTGCAATACAAACTGCCCAGTTAATCCAATACAGCCACCCTACTGTAAAACCTACGCCGGGGGAAATAAATTTCATGGCATAACTTTGGAATGATCCCGATACAGGCATCGCTACGGCAAGCTCTCCTAAACATAGGAGAGCCAAATACATGACCATCCCACCAAACAGAAAAGCTAACACAGCACCAACTGGTCCCGCTTCGCTCACCACTTGCCCAGCACCTAGAAACAACCCAGTACCAATAGTGCCACCAATGGAAATCATCATCATATGCCGCGATTTCAAATCACGATGTAGACCTTTTTTCTCTGGAACCAATGCTTCTGTATCCACCACCTGCTTTTTGGGGTCTTTCAGCGTTGTCACAATAATCCCCTCCATATTTTTGTTCTCTATTTATTGGACTATTTTTCTCGTTTTCACAAATTTACAGCACTTTATTCTTTATATTTTTTCATTTGCAGTTTTAACGAGTTGATCCATCAACACTTCCGAACGTGCTACGATATCTTCAACCCTGCTTGTCATGCCAGCAACAAAATCAGCATCTTTGATTGACCCCAGATTAATTCGTACATTATAGATAGCCGACCACATAGCAGCCTCTGCCATTCTTCCCGCTACCGCTGCATCACTTGCCGCATTGACGTTGCCAATAGAGAGCATTTTCCCCGATAGCTCCAATACATCCAGACAAGTCTTGGCAACGGTAAGCGGTAATGTAGATGCAGCTTTGAGGGATTCTTGAATGACTTTGGTACGCATCTGCTTTTCTTCTTCAGTATGCTTAGATAATTTATAAGCTCTCATTACCTGATTAAAGGCTTTGGTATCCTCATCAATATATTTTTCCAAGGCTGTTAAACGTTCTTCAAAATCTAATGATAACCTTCTGCATTGTTCATGCACCGTTTCATATTTTGTACTACCTACCGTTAGGTTTCCTACCATAATCCCACGCGCTGCCCCAATGGCGCCTGCTAAAGCGGCTGCACTGCCACCTCCT
>JBEQCC010000157.1:0-6193 GCA_041639455.1 Pelosinus sp.
GATCTGGTATAACGAAGGTGAAATTTCGTCCTGAACAGGGCGGAGTTTTTTTATTATAGAGGAAAAGTAGTAAGTATATTGATAAAAGGAGTTTTTACTAATGTATAAAAAGGTTGATCCTAAAAATGATTTTGTAGCAATGGAAAAATCCATTCTTGCTCTTTGGAATGAAAAAGATGTTATCCAAAAAAATTTCCAAATGAATGAGGGGAAAGAATATTTCACCTTTTATGATGGACCGCCAACGGCTAATGGTGCTCCTCACATTGGTCATGTTGTAACTCGGGTCATTAAGGATTTGATTCCTCGTTATAAGGTCATGAAAGGGTATAAGGTTCTACGTAAAGCGGGGTGGGATACTCATGGCCTTCCAGTGGAATTGGAGGTTGAGAAAATTCTGGGCATTTCTGGCAAGCCAGAAATTGAAAAATATGGTGTAGAAAACTTTATAAAGAAGTGCAAGGATAGCGTATTCACGTATGCCAGTCAGTGGAAGGATATGTCTGAGCGGGTAGCATACTGGATTGATATGGATGATCCTTATGTTACGTATCAAAATGAGTATATTGAATCGGTATGGTGGTCTTTGAAACAGCTTTGGGATAAAGAATTATTATACAAAGGGCATAAGATTGTCCCTTATTGCCCAAGATGCGGCACTTCTTTGTCTTCTCATGAGGTTGCCCAAGGGTACAAAGATGTCAAAGATAGCTCTGCTTATGTTAAATTCAGACTGAAGAAGGAAAATGCTTCTATTCTGGTGTGGACGACAACTCCTTGGACGTTGCCAAGTAATGTAGCTCTTGCTGTTAACAGAAAATATGACTATGTAGAAATTATCAATCAAGAAGAGCATTTGATTCTTGCCAAGGATTTGCTTAGCAGGATTGAAGGTGAGTATGAGATTGTTAGGGAGTTTAAAGGTGAAGAGCTTCTTGATCAGGAATACGAGCCTATGTTCTCCTTTGTTACTCCAGAGAAAAAAGCCTATTATGTTATTCATGGAGATTTTGTAACACTCAGCAATGGTACAGGGGTGGTTCATATTGCACCTGCTTACGGTGAAGATGATAACAGGGCAGGGCAGCAATATGATCTTCCCTTGGTTAATTTGGTGGATGTTCAGGGAAAATTTATAGAAGAAGTTACTCCATGGCAGGGAATGTTTGTTAAAAAAGCCGATGAGAAAATTATTGAGACCATGAAGGAGAGAAGCATTCTCTACAAAGCGGAAAAGTATCTTCATTCCTACCCATTTTGCTGGCGCTGTGATACACCACTTTTGTATTATCCACGGGATTCATGGTTTGTAAGGATGTCTTCTCTAAGAGATAAACTTCTAGAGAATAATGATACGATCCATTGGTATCCTGACAATGTGAAAAAAGGCCGTTTTGGTAATTTTCTGGAGAATGTTATTGATTGGGGGCTAAGCCGGGAACGCTATTGGGGTACTCCTTTGCCTATCTGGGAATGTGATTGCGGGCATCGGGATTGTATAGGCAGTATTGCCGAATTAAAGGAAAAAGCAATCCAGGTATCTGACGATATTGAGCTTCACAAGCCCTATATCGATCATGTGCTGCTGCAATGCAGCGTTTGTGGTAAAGAAATGAAAAGAGTGAGTGAGGTAATTGATTGCTGGTATGATTCCGGCTCTATGCCTTTTGCGCAGCATCATTATCCTTTTGAAAATAAAGAATTGTTTGAGCAAAACTTCCCTGCACAATTTATATCAGAGGCTGTGGATCAAACGAGAGGCTGGTTTTATACTCTGCTTGCCATATCTACGGCCATATTTGATAAGAGTTCCTTTGAAAATTGTATTGTCCTTGGACATGTACTGGATAAGAACGGCATTAAGATGTCAAAGCATAAAGGGAATGTTCTAAATCCGTTTACAGTCTTAAAAAATCAAGGTGCTGATGCATTGCGATGGTATTTTTATACGACCAGTGCTCCTTGGCTTCCTTCACGGTTTTATGAAGATGCAGTAATTGAAGTACAGCGTAAATTTTTGAATACTTTGTGGAATGTATATTCTTTCTATGTGCTGTATGCACAGATTGACCAGTTTGACCCTGTTAAGTATCAAGAAAAAATAAGCAGTCATGTCATGGACAAGTGGATTATATCTAAGTTAAATACTATGATCCATAAAGTCGACAAACATTTGGATGTCTATGATATAACGAAAGCCGCAGAGCTTATCCAAGAGTTTACCGATGAACTGTCAAACTGGTATGTAAGAAGAAATCGAGCTCGTTACTGGGCGATGGATATGATTGATGATAAGATCCATGCCTATCTGACTCTACACACCGTGCTCACAAATCTGGTAATGGTTGCAGCACCTTTTGTCCCCTTTATAACAGAAGAAATTTATCAAAACCTTATAGTACAGCTTGATGAAAAAGCGCCAGAGAGTGTTCATTTGTGCAGGTGGCCTGAATACGATGAAAAGCTTGTTGATAAGCAACTGGAAAAAGAGATGGAACTGACTTATAAGATTTGCGGTCTTGGTCGGAGCGCGAGAAATCTGGCTAATATAAAAAATAGGCAGCCTCTTTCCAAAATGCTGCTGAGCACCAAGGAATTGCCTGAGTATTACATTGCTATCATTAAGGAAGAATTGAATCTTAAAGACGTAGAAGTCAATGCCAATATGTCCGACTATGTAAGTTATAATGTAAAACCAAATTCACCTGTACTAGGTAAAACCCACGGTAGATTCATACCTGGGATCAGAAAAGCAATTTCAGATATGGATCAAATGGAGTTGGCATTGAAAATCGCAAGTGGTCAGTCTATTGTAATCGAAATTGATGGTACGCCCATTGAATTTAACTCCGAAAATTTATTGGTTACCATGAGTGGTTCGGAGGGCTTTGCCTTTGCAGGGGAAGGTGACGTGGGTATAGTCCTCGACACTCATATCTCTGAAACGTTACAAATTGAAGGATATGCCAGAGAAATAATTAGTAAACTCCAGAATATGAGAAAGGACAGCCACTTTGAAGTCATGGATAAAATTAAGATCTATATGGCGGGCAATGCTCTTCTGGAAGACGTTGTAAAACAGTATGAAGATTACATTATAAGTGAGACTCTGGCTGTAGAAATTGTATTTGATGAAGCAAGAGAGTATACACAAGTAAATATTAATGGCGAATCACTAAAAATGGCTATTATGAAGCAGTAAGATGAATGACAAAAACTACTCATGTAAAAAAAAATGTGAGTAGTTTTTTGTTTCGATGGAATCATCACAGAGGTGATTATTTTATCTGAACACGGTTGTTATTGCTATCACCGTATTTAATTGTTGTAAGGCCAGAGGCGTAATTTTAAGAGTTCGATTTAATTGGCCTGAACCTCCATAGACGCAAGGGTAGGCAAACAGCTGTTTATCTAAAATGTGGGGGAGTGGTATGCCGATCAGCGGAAGATTTCCTGCATCGAAGCCTGTTTTTTCTTCAACTTCTTCTCGGTTTGCCATCTTAGTTTTTTTACAACCTAGAAGAAAAGAAAGTTCTTCTAATTTAACACGTCTGGAACTACCTGAAATAATAAGGGCAAAAAAATTATTATTCGTTTTAATAATGAGGATAGGTGCAGTCTGACCAGTGTCAATTTTAAAGTAATCAGCACCTTCCTGAGCAGTAAGCAGAGGTTGATTGTGATAAATGAATTCATGAGCAAAGTGACTGGCTTCTAAGATGTTTTTGACAATATCCATAAAGCACCTCCTATGCTTTTTTATTATTATATTGATTATGACTCATAAGAATCACAAGAAGTTGAAAATTTATCATACTATTTCATTTTAGTATGAATATATTACTTGCCATCATAAGAGTTATTTTGATTTCGAATTTTTTCATATAAATATCATAACTTAAATCAGTGAAGGAGATACTGATAATGTGATATGTTTTTACGAATTAGGAGGTCTGAATTTGGAAAAAAGAGAAAATGGATTATCAGCTTGGCAATTAGCTATGATGGCACTTGGAACTGTGATTGGGGGATCATTTTTCTTAGGATCAGCAGTAGCAATTCGTACAGCTGGACCAGGAATTATTATCTCTTATCTATTGGGAGGTGCCATTGTTTATGTTATACTGTTTGCTTTATCAGAAATGACAGTAGCTGATCCAGCACCTGGATCTTTTCGAACTTTTGCGCAAAAAGCATATGGGCCTGGAGCAGGGTTTGTTGTTGGCTGGGTATATTGGAGCGGTCTGGTCTTAGCCATGTCCAGCGAAGCTACTGCTGTATCTATCATCTTGCGTACATGGATTCCTAACATTTCTCTGCCTTTATTAGGGGCTGTCATCATTATCGGGGTATCACTGCTCAACTTATTAGGAGCCGATCAGCTTAGTAAGCTAGAGAGTGGGTTAGCAGCAATCAAACTATTTGCTATCATCGGTTTTATTACTTTGGCAGTGGCTTTGATTGGCGGCTTTATGCCAGGAATTGAACCTGTAGGATTGGGAGCAATAGCAGATGAACCGCTGTTCCCATCAGGGATATGGGGCATTGCTGGAAGTATGCTCATTGTGATGTTTACGTATGCTGGTTTCGAGATTATTGGCTTGGCGGCATCAGAAACGAATGATCCTGTTAGGATTGTGCCGCGAGCCATCACATATACGGTCGTCGGATTGGTGGGATTGTATATCATAGCCATTCTTGTGTTGCTGCCCCTAGTGCCAACGAATGTTTTGACGGCTGAGGAAAGTCCTCTGGCTTTAGCTTTGCTTAGATGGAATTTGGGCTGGGCAGGAAATGCAATTGGAATTGTTTTAGTGACAGCTATACTTTCTACTATGTTAGCTGCTATGTTTGGGCTAGGTCGGATGATTCGCTCTTTAGCCGATGAAGGCCATGCTCCCTCATGGATTAAGGATGAGGGCAATGTACCATATCGTGGAATTCTTTTCTCTGGGGTCGCAATGCTTGTAGGACTTGGACTTGGCTTCATGCTGCCTCAGCATGTATATCTTTTTTTAGTAAGTTCTGGTGGTTTTGCATTACTATTTTCTTATGCAGTCATTGTTGCCACTCATTATAAACTGCGAAGAGGTCATGATTGTCCGCCTGAAGGAAAATGTCAGCTCCCAGGATATCCGATTACTTCTTGGCTGGCTTTCATCAGTATTCTTCTGATTATCGCTAGTATGCCCTTAGTTCCTGGACAGGGTGTTGGCCTGTTAGCCGGAGTAATATTAGTAGTTTTATTTTCCGGAATTTATGCAGGTCAAAGTATGTACCAGAAAAGACTAGTAGAAAAAAGCCCTATTGTTAACCGTTTGCAGTTTGAAGCGTCAAGGGAACTGGGGATCGAGCAGGAAGAGCTGCAAAAAGCTAAAGAGGAAAAAGATAAAACTGATATTTCATAGTTTGGTGCAGTCGATTATTGTTGTATTGTCAAAAAAGGAGGAATTTTTAGATAATATGTTGAAGGTTTTATATTCTTATAAATATATGAATAGTACTATTATATTCTTTATTTTCATCCTGATATGAATGATTTTAGAGAAGATATAGTAAGGAGGAAAATATGCTTACAACAAGTTTTAAACGAATTCATTTAGTTGTGATGGACTCTGTTGGAATTGGAGAAGCGCCTGATGCGGCAGATTTTGGTGATTTTGATGTAGATACTTTAGGGCATATTGCTAAAGCATGTGAGGGTCTTAACATGCCAAATATGGGAAAACTCGGTCTTTCTAATATTAGGAACATTCAAGGCATTGAGCCAGTAAACCATTCACTTGCTTATTATACGAAAATGCAGGAATTATCAAAAGGGAAGGATACTATGGCGGGACATTGGGAACTCATGGGGCTTTATACTGTCAAACCCTTCCGTGTGTTTCCCAATGGCTTCCCTGATGAATTGATTCGCCGAATTGAAGAAAAAACAGGACGGAAAGTAATTGCCAATAAGCCTGCAAGCGGAACCCAAATCATCCAAGAGCTAGGTGAGGAGCATATGAAAACAGGGGCGCTTATTGTTTACACGTCTGCTGATTCGGTGCTGCAAATTGCCGCACATGAAGATATTATTCCAGTGAAGGAGCTGTATGAGATTTGTGCATTTTGCAGAGAAATTACTCTTGAAGAACCTTATAAGTTAGGGCGTATCATTGCTCGCCCATTTGTGGGAGAGCCAGGTAACTTT
>JBEQCC010000158.1:0-6239 GCA_041639455.1 Pelosinus sp.
TCATTTGTCACAGTTTAGATTACACCGTCCTTTCATGTAGCTATATCTTATCATACTATTTTTTAAACTTAAAAGCATCAAATACTCTTCTAGATAACTATAACACAAATTCATATTACAGAATAGTTAGTTGTAAGATTATCTATATATCTCGTCATATTGCTAACGTCAAGTATTTATTTTTACGCCTATCAATACACCATTTACCATCAAAAATAAGCTAATTGTAGTAAAAATTGCAGTATTTTTAATATTTATAATGTTTTTACTGTCAATAAATCTAGCACCTACGCACCTTCATAGCCTATGCCAAAAGAAAAACCAGAAAACGTAAAAAGTTTTCTGGCAGATTGTTTCTCTGCTTTAGGTACGATTCCACTTTCAATTAGCATCCATTCAATAAAACATCCATATCCTCTAGTTGGATCATGGACAAATACATGAGTCACTGCACCTACTAACTTACCATTTTGAATAATTGGACTGCCACTCATTCCTTGCACGATTCCACCTGTTTTTTCTAATAATACAGGATCCGTCACTTTAATAACGATTCCTTTGCCTTCTGGAGCTTCTTGTAAGTTCACTTTCTGGATATCAATACTAAAACGTTTAATGGTTTGTCCATCTACTACAGTTAATATTTCTGCATAACCTGTTTGAATTTGATTCATAGAAGCTACTGGTATTGCTTCAGGATAAAGCTCATTTGGAACTTCGTCAACTAATTTTCCGTATATTCCAAATTTTGTGTTTTTTTCAATATTACCCAACAAATGATCTTCGTTTATAAAAATGCCAATCTTTTCTCCTGGCTGACCACGTTTACTATGCTGTATTCCCGATACTGATGCAGCTACGATCTTTCCTTGTTCACAGTCAATGGGCTGATTCGTATCACTATCTGTAATTATATGCCCTAAAGCACCATAAGCATGGGATTTAGGATCATAAAATGATAATGTACCAACTCCAGCTGCACTATCACGTACAAATAAGCCAATTCTATATCTTTTGGTATCATTACATAATATTGGTGCTAAGTTAATACGAATTTGTTCTTCTCCACGTTTCAATAAAATATCGAGTTGTTTCTTCTCCTTGCCACTACTATCAATCATTTCGGCTACTTGACTATCACTTTGAACCGAGATACCATTGATACTCATAATAACATCACCAATATTAATACCTGCATCTTTAGCTGGAGTTACATATTCGTCATTACGAATTGGGACTGGAGAAAGCCCAACGACGATGACCCCGCGAGAATGCAACACAACACCTATAGAATGCCCTCCAGGTACTAATTCAATAGGCGGCAGTACATCCACTTGTACGGTTCGTATCGGTATTATACCTAAAAGCTTAAATTCAACAGTAGATTTTCCTAGCTTTAAACTTTCTAAAAAGACTGACCTTGACAATGCATACTTTGATAAAGGAGATTCTTCTTTGATATTTTTTTCGGAATCTGGATGAATCGTGAGAGTTAAAGGAAAATTAACATTGAATAACGCAACTTCTCCTTCAATAATGCGCATATGAAGAGGTAATCCATAAACAGTACGAAATTGTGATGAAAAACTAAATGCAATAATTAACGCCGCAATACATATTCCTATGAAGGAACGACACTTACTATTCCTCATGTTTTTGCATTCCTCCTTTTCATCTAGTGCTAAATCTATACATAAGAAATTCAGTCATCTTCCGAGTTACGCATTTTGAAAAGGTCTGGAATTTACAGCAAATTATCAAATTATCACTTTCTCTTCTAACTTTAAAGATTCCCGTTTTTTCAAGAGATTATTCTCAATTAACAGCGTATAATCTCTTGCAATTTGATTTTCAGCTGATTTGGCGAAAAATAAAGCACAAGCTTATGCTTGCGCTTTATTTTTCCATTTTTCTTTTTTTATCAATGCAGTTTTAAATATTTGTTTCGCATTTTCTAATGCAATTGGTGTAATCTCATTGCCCGAAATCATTCGCGTTAATTCTAATAATTGCTGCTCTTTTGTGAGTACCGTAATGATTGTATTTGTCCTCTCACCCTCAATTTGTTTCTTTATATAGATATGGCGGTCAGCCATACAAGCAATCTGAGGTAAATGAGTAATGCACAAGACTTGTCTGGCACAAGCTACTTTAGCTACCTTTTCGGCTACCATATGTCCAGCTTGTCCGCCAATCCCTGCATCAATTTCATCAAATACCATAATACCAACAGCATCACGATTGGCACAAACTGTTTTTATTGCTAGAGCAATACGAGAAAGTTCCCCACCGGACGCAACTTTATATAGCGGTTTAGTCTGCTCACCAAGGTTAGCGGAAAACAAGAAACTTACTTCATCAGCACCATGAAAAGTAAAATCTGGACGAGGTATTACTTTAATATCAAATGTCGCATTTGTCATCCCCAAATCCGCTAAATGTTTACTAATCTGCTCTAATAGTATCTTAGATGATTGCTTTCTTAGAGCATGAAGTTTTTCGCAGTAAGAATGTAACTTCTCTTCTAAAGCCTTTTGTTGTTGATTTAAGTTAGAAATTGTCTGATCATAATTATGTATATCTTCCAGCTCAGCAAGAGATTTTTCGTAATATTGCAATATTTCTATAATGGTTGTTCCATATTTTTTCTTTAATTTATAAATTACATCCATTCGTTCTTGTAATGTAACTAATTTATGGGAATCAAAATCAATTTCATCACTATATACACGTAAATCAGTGCAGCTTTCTTCTAATTGATATAACGCATCACTTACAGCAGTTAATTGTTCCTGTATGCGACTATCATAACGGGAAATCACTTCTAATTCATGCTTTACTTCAGCTAAAGCTGGTAAAATACCTTGTACTCCAGCAGTACCTTGTTCCAATAAAATATAAGACCGATTGACTGCAGTTGTAATTTTCTCAATATTCGCCAATACGGGAATTTGTCGCTCAATCTCCTCATCTTCACCGGGTTTTAATTGGGCTAACGCTATTTCTTTGGTTTGCCAACTTAACATATCAATGCGCTGAGCTCTTTCTCGAGAGTTTTGAGCAAGTTCTGCCTGCTGTTTTATTACTTCAAGCCACCTTTGATAGATTTGACGATACTGTTCCAATTCTATTTTAATTTTATCATCAAAAGCATCTAGTAGGAATAAATAAGATTCTGGACGTAATAAAGCTTGATTTTCATGTTGACCATGCATATCAACAAGCTTTTCACCAATTTGCCGCAATGTATTTACAGTAATGTGACAGCCGTTAATTAAAATACTATTTTTACCCTGTTTAGAGAAACGACGGCTAATAATTACTACTGCATCCTCTTCAATAGTAATGCCTTGCTCATCAATTATTTTATAAATAGAAGTTAATTTAGAAATGTCAAATACTGCCTCAACTCTAAAAAAATCGCAGCCTGTTCGAATCGAATCTACAGAAGCTCGATTTCCTAAAATGATACTTAAAGCATCAATTAGAATCGATTTCCCTGCGCCTGTTTCTCCAGTTAATATATTTAACCCTTCATCAAACTCCACCACGGCTTGTTCAATTAATGCAAAATTAGTAACAGTCAATGATTTTAACACATTAATTCGCTCCTAACACTACTGTGATAATGTCTGCAATTTTGCAATTACCTTAGGTACAGCATCAGTCGGTTTAACAACAACCAAAATATTATCATCGCCGGCTACTGTACCAATAATATCAGGCCATTTTGTATTATCAATGGCTGCAGCGACTGCTTGAGCAGTTCCAGGCAAGGTTTTTATAACAATAATATTTTCACTATAGTCGATATCAACAACAGAGTCCTGAAAAATACGTTCCATACGAGGTTGCAAAAATGCAGCATTTTGTTCTACAGGAAAAGCATAGCGATAACGTCCATCACCTGCAGGCACCTTAATAAGCATTAATTCTTTAATATCCCTCGACACCGTAGCCTGAGTGACTTCAATTTGTTGTTTACGTAATGCGACAGCTAATTCTTCTTGGGTTTCAATCACATTATCTTCAATAATTTCTTTAATTTTACTGTGGCGCCGCACTTTCATATGCTTCCCCCTTCATTTTTTCAACTATATATAATATTGGCGGGTTATTACTATGATTTATCATTGACCAACAGCCAACCGTAACGATATTTGAAGGCAATGATGTAAGTAATTCCTGTACTGCTTTGTTTTCCAGATAACCTTCCTGATGACCAGAGTAAGCTATAATAGAGATTACCCCTCCTGTAGAGAGTAAGCCTAGTATTTTTTGTAAAGCTGCTATTGTAGAATAACCTTGCGTTGTAATCTTGTGCTGAGCATTAGGTAAGTACCCTAGATTAAACATAGCAACATCAATTCTTCCATGAAAATGCAAATCTATATTTGCATGACTGTCTATTATCAATTTTACTTTATCATCTAAACTATATTTCGACAATAATTCTTTTGTTTTTATAATTGCGGTCTGTTGAACATCAAAACTCAAAACCATCGCATTTGTAGGTGAGTTTTGTGCTAGGAATAAAGAGTCTTTTCCATTACCAGCTGTAGCATCTACTAAGAATTTGGCCCTATTTACTTTATCAATTAATAACTGTTGTGCTAATTTTATAGCATTAAAGGTTTGCATTTTTCTCACTCCGCCACAATTTTATCCGTAAGGTCTCATAATAACTTCTGTTATTCAAACGTATAAATTGAGCACTAAAAGGAGAGCACTTTATTAATACTGTATCATTTGCGATTAAACTATATACTGTTTGCCCATCAATAGTTAGAACGACATCTTCCTGGTTTCCTGTCATCTCAACTTTAATTTCCTCTTTTTCAGAAACAACTAGTGGTCTAACATGCAATGTATGAGAACAAATAGGCGTTAACACCATAACTTTTAATAATGGATTGATGATTGGACCGCCAGCGGATAAAGAATATCCTGTAGAGCCAGTAGCTGTAGCAATGATTAAACCATCAGCAGCATAATTTGCGGTCAGTACATTATCTAGAGATACATTAAACTTAATCATGCGTGAGACACCACTTTTACTTATAACAACATCATTAAGAGCAGATGATACATGAATGATTCTATTTTGGCGAAGAATCATTGCATCTAACATTAAGTGCTCTTCAATTTGATACTCTCTATCAATAAGCTTATCTAATGATGCATTCAAATCAGGAAGTTCTATTTCTGTTAAGAATCCAAGCCTGCCCATATTAACTCCACAAAGAGGTATACCCATAGCAGAGATTTCTCTTGCAGTGTTTAATAACGTCCCATCTCCACCTATCGTTAAGCCTACATTTATTTTTTTTATCATGTCTTGCTGGCTGCAGCCTAACTCTGCATAGCCAATTTTCTCCGCAACATCTTTTAGCAATACGATTTGTACATTGCGTTTTTGCAAATGCTGTATCACTTGGATCAGTACGGTGACAACACTTTGTTTATTAATATTAGGAAATAGACCTACTGTCAACACAAGCAATCCCCCATTAATTAAGTACATCACAGGCAGGTGATATAAAATCGCCTGCCTTAATGTATCTCTATATAGAATTCACCTATAAATGGTCAATTCCTCTGTTACATTTTTTATTTTTATATTGCATTAGCATGAGCTTCTTTTACAACCTCTTCAATCGTCTCAATCGTAACGTTTATATCTGCTGGAAAATTTGCTAGGTAAACAAGATATTCGATATTTCCTTCAGGTCCTTTTACAGGAGAATAGGTAAGATCAAGAGGCGTAAAACCAACAGTATGTGCATGCTCAATAATATTAAAAATAACTTCCTTATGCACTAAGGGATCTTTTACGACTCCTTTTTTTCCGACTTTTTCACGTCCAGCTTCAAACTGTGGTTTAATCAAAGCGACAACGGTACCATCTGAAGACAATAACGGTTTGATAACCGGCAGTACTTTATTTAATGATATAAACGCTACATCAATTGAAACAAAGTCTAAGGTTTCTCCTAACTGTTCTAAGGTCACATTCCGAATATTAGTACGCTCCATATTAATGACTCGACTATCCGTTCGAAGTGACCAGGCCAATTGTCCATAACCAACATCAACAGCATATACCTTCTGAATACCATTCTTCAAGGCACAGTCTGTAAATCCGCCCGTAGATGCACCAATATCAGCCATAATCTTGTCTTTAAGATTTATATCGAAATACTCCAAAGCTTTAGCGAGCTTCAGGCAGATCGGAAGAG
>JBEQCC010000159.1:0-6226 GCA_041639455.1 Pelosinus sp.
CATACAGGGAGCGACGTGTGGTCCGTTATCTCCTTCGTGGCAATTACATGAATTTCAATCCACGCCCCCATACAGGGAGCGACTGCAAAAACAAACCAAAACCCTTTTTATTCATGAGTTTTCTGCTTGTTTTTGGAACTTTATTTATAAAATCATATCACTCCTATCCAATATTTAACTTTTAGCGAAAGAATTCGACAACATTTACGGTGCGAAAGCTCTAGCATTCTCATGTTAGCTATACATTCGCACTAAATTATAAGCGTACTCTCAACATCAAACGATTTTTTTGTACCTATATGTTCAACCTTACTTTTATAATTATTCCCTAAATAGTAAAATCTCAAGCTATCTTTTTCCTTATCAATGATTTGTTCCAATTTATGCTGAACCTCACGGCATTTTGCTGCATCCAATATACACTCAAACACAGAATTTTGAACACGTTGACCATAGTTCATGCATTGCTTTGCAACCTGGCGCAGACGCTTCCTCCCAAGTGGTGTTTCTGTATTTACATCATAGGTTATCAATACTAACATTTTATCACCTACTTCCACATAAAGGTTGGATAGCCGTCTAAGTCACCACGAATAAACCTTGCCAACAACATTGCTTGTGCATATGGGACAAGTCCCCATTCCAATTTTTCCTGCAAAAATGGATGTGTAATTACCTCCTGTTTCTTGCTCTGCCAAGCTTTCAGTATGGTTTTTCTTGTATCATCATCCATGGTTACAGCTCCATTTTCTTTTCGAGTAAAACCATTTTCATTTACTTCTCTTTTATTTATTAGCGAGATAACAAACCGATCCGCATAAACTGAACGCAACTCTTCCATCATATCAAATGCCAATGAAACTCTTCCAGGCCTATCACGATGCAAAAATCCCACATAAGGATCCAGTCCCACTGTTTCTAATGCTGCTGCAGTATCATGTGCCAAAAGTGTGTATACAAATGATAACATTGCATTTATATTATCAAGGGGAGGGCGTTTGTTACGGCATCGAAAATAGAAAAATTCTTTTTGTTGCAGAATCAGATCATCAAATATGCTAAAATATTGTGATGCTGCCTCACCTTCGAATCCACGAAGTTGCTCTAAATCTTCGCTTTGTTCAACTAACTTCAAAGAACTTACCAAGGATTTAGAAACTTCTTTTAGCTTTTCTACATCAAGCCTTATTGCATAGTCACGAATAGCCCGTTCCACCACCCAGCGCGCATTATAAATCTTACCTACAATAAAGTTTCTAGCAATTTTGGCGCTTTCATTAACGTTATCAGAAATCCTATATTGGCTCTTTCTTAAAGTAACATTCCCTCTTACCTCACCAACTACTCTTGCAAGAAATTTACCATTCTGTTTCATAAAGCTTAGGGCTATATTTCGTTTTGCGCATGCACCCATTAATGCAGGACTTGCTCCAGTATAACCAAAAGCAACGATGCCTTCAAGATTATGTAGTGGAATTCTTGTGACTTCTATATTTTCTTTTATAATTACAATATTTTCTCCATCAAGTGATAAATATGTATCTGGTGAGGTGACATATAGAGTATTTAGTAGTTTTCTCATTCTTCCACCTCCAAAAGATTTTTCTTGATGTAATTTGCGACGGAGGGATTTTTACATAACTTTGGAATACATATCTCCGTCAATGAACATGCCTTACAACTTTTAGATGGCTTGACTTTAGGGGTGTATCTCCTATCATATAATTCATGCATTTCTTTAGCAATTGTTCTTACCCGCTCGCGTAACCCATCATCAAGTATAATTTTAAGCCTGCGTTTGGTTTCTCCGTAAAACATAAATGCTTCTGGAATTTCACATAATAGCATTTCCTCTAGACACATAGCCTGTGCGCATAATTGTAACACATCAGAATCATCTTCTTTTGGTTTCCCCCGTTTATACTCTACAGGAACTGGCTTATAAGTTCCCTCCATGCCAAATATACTTACTCCCTTTGGATCCTTATATAGCTCCACAATATCACAAGTCCCAGTTAAACCAAGTGAACGTGAGAATATCGCCATGCCTCGAGAAACAATTAAATCCCCACGCTTTTCCTTTATTGTGCCATCATGTGTTTTCTCATGAAGAATTTCTCCCTCAATTGTACGAAGGTTTTCTTGCCATTGCTGTTCAATGTGTATTAATGCCCATTGTCGTTTACAAAAGGAAAAGTGTTGTATCCCAGACAAAAGCAAAAAATCTTCCTCTTTATATTCCATCATATATTTCAGGAGTTAGTCCTTCTAAGGTTTCGTGCGATATATAGTAATCTTCAATACTCTTTGGAATTTCAACAGTTGGCACAACCCTAAGGCTTCTATGTACTTTCGCAGAAGAATATTGACCCATCTGTCCATTATGTTTCCACCAATACAGTTTACAAACCTCCATGCTGCCATCAGGACGAGCCGAGGAACAATCATTCTCAAAAAGTGTAATTAATGCCTTTTTAATAAGATCACTATCCTCCTGGCTAAAGCCCGTTTTTGTTGCTAGTTGTGTATTAATACTTCCATAAATCACATAAACCCCAAACTCAACTCGATGCTTAGTACCCATTGTATCAGGGCTTTTCTTATCTGGGTCTTTCTGCGTTTCTCCGTTAACACTTTTTGTAATTTGCATACTTGATATTTCAATTGGTGAAGTACTTACAGCGCAGTGTATGGAAACTGGCCCTCTTATACCTATTGAAACAGAATTATCGTCCTCTCCTTTCTTAAATGCAAAAACTTGTCCGAAGCTCCTAACATCAATCCATTTCCTGCAAGCAACTTTTGCATATTGTTCCTTGTCTTTACTTGATTCTTTAAGCTCTTTACAGCCATCAGCCCTATCCTTGAGGCTTCTAAATCCATCAACTCTTCTCTCATCAGATTGAACAAATATTTCTTGCCCCATATCCTGCATACGATTACGAATTTTTCTTTTGATGCAAACATCAGAAATTTCACCAAAACCATCGTAATTTTCTCTAGGTCTATTTCCGTTTAATGGGTCTCCATTTGGATTTGCGTTTTTTGCGGAAATAATAACTGCAAAATCAATCTTGTTTACAAAATTACTCATCTTAATTCTCCCCTTCACTTGTTTTTTCTAATTTCTTTTTTTGATTTTCTTCGATTCTTTGATTTTTCTCATCTATAAAAACTTGCCTTTGACAATAATATCCCAAAATATAGCTATCATCTAATTTCTTTTGGCTTATAAACTCCTCGTAAGGTAGCACAGAATTAACCCTCGTTATAAGCTCCGTTAAACTTGTACCCTTTGAACCTAATCTTGTCATATAGGGCTTAAGTTTATCTGTAATAATACCCCATGTTTTATAAGGGTGTATTTTAAATTGATGCATTAATCTTTCTGCATTTGTATCCCTTTTCTCCCCCGCTGCATATAACGCATATTCCTCAATTTGCTGTGCAATAGCTAAAAGTCTTCCAAAAATATAGCTTCTATCCGTCTGTTTTTCATCAAGTGACATTGACCATTCCTCCTTAAATTTATCATATCTATATTTTCTAACTAGAGCGCAAGTTATAGTGAGTGTCTTTTGCCATTCCCATTTTTCCATTACAATTGGATTTGAAACACGATTTACCGATGAATTAACAAGGTCATATGGTAATTTGGCACCATCAATAATACATGGCAATAGTTTCTCTACCATTGACTTCTTTAACTTGTCACTTACTTTGTCCCCATAGACTGCTAAAGTTATATCCCTAGGAGAAGGGGCTCCGATAAAAGTAATTGACTTAAATCTTGGTTTCCCTTTCTCATCAACCCCATCCGGAATTTTTTTATATGAATGCTTCCAGATACAAGTTTTGTGCCAATGCTCAATCCTATTTAAAAAATCGGTACCATCAAATTCACGATAATAGGTTATGGATAATCGTCCTATTGTTGCCGCATCGAGTCCCATTATTACAATTTTAGCCTTTGTATCTAAATCACAACCATAACCTGCAATGGCGTGGCTTAGCCTCTTTGCAAATTCCTTTTCTGTTGAAATCGTTTGGCTCTCTTCCTCTCCAAACATACTATCCTGAGTATCTTCAAGAATTTGTGGTAGTTCTTGGTTTTTAGTGCCCCAAGCGAGGATCACTTGATCTCCATTTTTATATCCTTGCTTTTCAATAAGCCAACGTAATGCATTATGCGCCTTTTGGGAAGTTTCGTATCCAATACTCACAACTCTATTCTTATCATTTTTGCCACCAAGTCGTCCTTGATAGGTAAAACCAGCATCATCATTTGCCGAAATTAACTTTGACTTATCTCCTGTGTTCCTAACCTTTGCTGGGTGCTTTTCTGAACAAGGGATTTCTTGTCCCAATACATAACACAAGTCTACATCTTCTTGGTTACATAAATAGTAATTAATATGACTTTCATAGACCGCCGGATCCAGCCATACAGCCGATTCCATGTCATCTGGAGTTTCCACCTTGAATCTTACAAAAGCGTCACTTTGGTCACTTGCTCCCATCTTCACACCTTTGTTAAGAAATCTCTTATCATCACATAATAGTATCTTTTGCTCTATTAAATCTGTTATAAGCGTTTTCTTTTTTAAGTAACATAAAATTGCACTAACTTTTCTATTACGGTAGATAGAATTGCACCAACCCTCAAGTTGCTCTATGTATTTATTGTAGAATGCCTCGCCATTTTTTTTATCCACATAATGGGTATAATCCCCTGCAACATATTGTAACTTATCACAAAGTGGATGTGGTAATATACCATTGCCTCTTGCTGCGGAATCTTCAGTTACCGGAATAATTGTAACCGTCTCGTCTTTGCAAAGTGTTCTTGCTCGTAAGAAATCTCCATTTCCACTTAGAACAATCTCTATCTGTGCATTTTGAGTTGAATGGGCTATAGGAAGAAGCGGAGTTCTATCATCCGTTCCAATAACCCCTACTTCACCCTTGCAATTCTCATAGGTATCATAAAGTTTATGAATCCAGCTCAATAATCTCTCCCTCCCTTTCAAATTCCCCATAACCACTGAAATTATTTTCTTCAAACACCTTAGGCTTCATTGAAGAAAGTTCACGTTTTATGGTGCAATCACAAGGACTTAAAAACTTTATATAACCATTGTCCATTACTTGCGTCCAAAGCCTAGCTGTCAGCCTATCTTGTCCTGTTTCATCAGGATAATCAAAGCCATGAAACATAAGTCCAAAGGAAAGCGATCCATAATTGTCATAGGCACCCACGCCTTCTCCAAATTTGCAGGGTTCTACATATCCCTGGCACTCTCTGGTTCCAAGGAAAATATCTCGTCTCCCACCACATTTAATCATTCTTTTAGCAATTATATAATGCTTATTCTCATTTCTATCCTGCTCTAAATTCGGTCGATTATAATTCCATACAAAATGAGCCCTTACTTGGTATTCAACATTTGCTAAATATGTGTAAATTGATAGCGTGTTTCCTTCTTTACCGAAATTGATGGGACGTATGCCCTGGGATTGGGTTTTAATCAAATTCATAACCCTTACCTCGTCAATTATCCAGATTAGGGTAGGTTTCCAATATACACTCTCAAGGATTCCTTTAAGTGCTTGATATGTTGGAACTTGATACGAGAATTTCTCTCCTCCAATCCTATTAATAGGATCACTAAAAAGTGCATATCGCCCGCTAATCTTAAATTCAACTATATTTTCCTTTTCCAATTACCTCAACCTCCTCAACTTTCACAAAATTCCATTGGTGCTTTATCAAAGCTCACCCCCACTTCATCATTATAAAATCCGTCCCTAAGAGCAAGTATTGTATTGTTTTTTAATCCAACAAGTCCTTTCATTTCTTCTAGTTTTCTTCTATCTGTTTCAAATAAATTTACCGAAAACTGCTGTGCCCTCTTTAAATACTGTTTTAATTCACCCAAACTACAATCACCATTTATAAGGGTTATAAGACTCTTGCCCTCACCGTATGGCACTATTATGCCAGTTGTATTCTGATCAATTACCTGAAATTCATCCCCAGCAGCTTTAAAGGCTTGTTTTAACATTAATTTTGCTTTATAACCATTTTTGCTATTAAAAGCATTTGCTGCCTCATTATTTCCTGATAATATATCGTACATACTTTTATCACTATTTGGCTTTGATAATGTGTAGTTCATAGCGCCATTTCTCTCATGGAAATAGTACTTGTAATATCTATCCATAG